>JAISGL010000396.1 GCA_031263125.1 Opitutaceae bacterium
TGCGTCGCAACCCTGGGCTATATTGGGAAACGGCTTCGCCGTTTTTGCGCCCTTCGGCGCTCTCCCTTTGCTTCCGCTCCGGGTCGGTCACTTGATTGCTACCTTCCGCAATTGCACCCCGCCGCGTCACCGCGCCACCGCGCCAGACTGTAATCGCGAAAGGTGGCAGGAGTTAACAAGCCAGGGAGAAGAGTGCATCGAAGTTGTTGTTACGAGGTGGACGCGCAGGTGCGACATCGCCTTGGCGTTCTCGCGCACGGTGCGCACCTTCTCGCGCACGGTGCGCACCGGTTGACATCCCGGAACTTTTCGGCGTTTCTCCGCTCATCATGAAATCCTTTTGCTGCGCTCCCTGTCTTCGGCGTGTTCCGCTCTTCGGTGCTTCGCTTTTTGCCCTGCTCGCATCAATGCTTTTTATGTTCGCCGCCGGCCATGCGCCGGCATTCGCCGCCGAGGTCACCGAGACCGCCGTGACTGCCGTCGTCACCAATTGCAAAATCCATCGCGACACCAAGCTCGGCATTACGCTCGTCACGGGAAAAGTCACTCTGCCCGGTGATGCGATTTACTGGCGCCCGCCCCGCGATGCCGGGTCGCTGAGTCAGATCGAGTGCATAATTGACGACGAACCGGACTGGGAAAAATTCCATCAGGGCAAACGTCAGGCTGCCGCCCGTCACGAGACTGGCGGGCATGGCGCAAATGCGCAGCCGCCGGCCTCCACCGTCGTTTCGTCGCGCACGTTCGAGTTCACGGCCATGCTGGATGCAAGCGGCGGCGCCGGGCGCGCGACATCCGTTGATTTTGAAGTCACCGAGCCGGAGTCGGACACGATCGCGAAAATCCGTTGGGACTGGACGAACGCCGCGAATGGCGACGCCGGCACGATTCAAAAGTGGGCCACGGATCGCGCGCACATGTGGATGTCGCAACTGTTGCAACTGCCGCAACCGTCCGGCGAATCATTGTTGCGCAGCATGGTCGCCGCCTCCGGCCGTGTTTTTAATTTCGACCCGGACCTTCTATTTCCCGACGACGACGACCGCTTCGGCGAACGCGCCGGAATGCCTTCGCTTCTCGCGTTGACCGGCGGACGCGCCGCGGTGGATGAAACACTGCAATTGCGCGAACTCGCCGGGGAGCGCCGCTCTGGAAACAAAGCCGGCGGCGAGGACAAAACCGTGCCGCTCTCATCCCTCAAGGGAGTCGGGGTGAAATCGCACCCATTTGAAAAAATGCTCGCCGATGCGCTCGCGCAAAATCCGCCCGCCAAAAAATCCGGCGCCGCGTCCTCGTCCGTGCTCACGCCCGCTCTCGCCGATTGCGTGCCTGTCGACCGCGCGTTTTTTCACGTCATGAAACCCGCCGCCATCCGCTCGCTCCTCCTGGACGGCAGCCCCTCGATGCGCCGCATCGCCGCGCTCGCCAACTCCGACATGAACATGGGGATTTTTGAACGCTACTCCGCCTCGCTCGGCCTCACCCCGCAACTCGCGAAAATGCTTTGGGAGCAGGGTCTCGCCGAGGAATACGCCGTGTTCACGCCCGACCTGTTTTTTGCCGACGGCACCGACGTCACGCTCATCGCGCGCACGCCATCCGCGCATTCCTTCGACCTGCTCCTCAAACCGCTGCTCGCGCTCCTCGGCTCCGCGCCCGACAAGGACGGCATTGTCCCGCTTCCCTCCGCCGCGCCCGACGCAAACGGCGCGCGCGCCTGGTGGGCCTCGCGCGGCGATCTTGTTTTCATGTCCACAAACGCCGCCGAACTGCGCCATGCGCTCGCGCTCTGCGACGCAAAGGGCGCGGGCAGCCTCGGCCGGAGCGCCGAGTTTCGCTACATGCTTTTCAAACTGCCGGACACCGCGTCGACCGAGGGCCGCGTGTATTTGTCGGACCCGTTTCTACGGCGGCTCACCGGCCCCGGGACAAAAATCGGCCAGTTTCGCCGCACCGAAGCGCGCCTGCGCATGGAAGCAATCGTCGCCGGCGCGCTCCTGCGCCGGCTCGATGCGCCCGCCGCGCGCGAATCGCTCGAAACGCTCGCCCGTCTCGGCTACGTTGAAAAAGACGCCGCAAACAATGGCGCGGACAGCAACGACATCACCTTCGCGCCCGGCACGCTTGCCGTGCGCTCCGCCGCGTTTGGCCCGCTCGCGCGCATGCATCCGCTCTCCGCGCAAGCCGGCGCGCTTCAAAATGTCACCGAAACCGAGGCCGCCGCCTACACGCGCTACATGGAACGCTACTCGGATTTCTGGCGCGAGTTTTTCGACCCCATCGCGCTGCGCCTCGACGCCGGCGCAAAACCCGGCGCGCACGCATTGGAAACTTTCATCCTGCCGCTCCTGGACAACACGATCTACAACACCCTTCGCGAATTGTTTGTCACCGGCGGGGGCACGGTGAAAACGCCCGCGTTTGAACGCGAACCCGTCGCGATGTTCTCGGCGCGTCTGCCCGAGGAAATGTGGGTGAAAATCGCGGGCAGCTTTGAGTCCTCGGAGCAGCGTCTGTTCGCGATCAGCGGAAAGTTTTTCGATCTCCTCGGGCCGTCCGCGCACCTCGCGCTCGTCGATGCCGCGCCGGTCGTGCGCACGGGCGCCGGCGGCGCAGCCGATATGTTTGCGATCAGCCGCCAGTTTGGCGGACGCGATGTAATGCTGGCCGTGCCCGCCGTCGCGCTCGCGTTCACGCGGCCCTGCCAGCTCGTGGTCGAACTCGACGATCCGAAAGCCGCCATCAAATATCTCGAAAGCGCCGCGGCCTATGACCGCGAGAGAGACCGCGATTGGGTGCGGGTTGACTGGGCGAAACGCGCCGGCAACGAGTGGATATTGAGCCTCACGATTGCCGGCATGTTCAGCATGGATTACTCCGTGCGCGTGGAAAACGGCTTTCTGGTCGTGTCCAATTTTCCTTGGGACCCGCCGCTGCGCGTCACCGGTTCGCGCGCGGGCGCGTTGAACAGCGTCTCGATTGATTACTGGCCGCGCGCCATGCAGCTGAGCCTCCCGTCAGACTTCGCCACCGCCATGAAAACCGAGCGTGCGCAAGCCATCGCCGGAATGGCAAACCTGTATCCATGGATGTATGTGCTCGGTCTCGACAAGGACGCCGCATCGGCGGCCGCGCTGCGCACACTCGGCGCCGCGCCCGTGCTGCCGAAAGGCGCGCTCACATGGGTGGACAATCAGGCGCTCGATCACGAACGCCTCGGCTCGGCCTGGGATGCGAAACTCCCCGAATACGACAGGGCCGGCGGTGATTTCGGCACGTTCGACTCGGTGACGCGCGCCTCCGCGAGCATGCAATTCGAGGACGACGGTCTGCGCACGCGCGTCACTTGGGAAACGGCGCGGTAACGCTCATTTCCCGCCCAGCGACACATACCCGGCGTCCTCGATCAGTCGCTGGCCCTGCGGACTCAAAAACCATGCGATCAATTCCTGCACATGCGGGTTGTCCGCGGTCTTGTTTGTCGTCACGGCATAGAGATTGCCTGTGTAGGGATAGGCGCCGCCGCGGATCGTCTCCACCGTCGGCGCGACTCCGTCGATTTTGAGCAGCTTGATTCCTTTCGTGCCGGTCATCGCCGTCACAAAAAAGCGGAAGGAGACACAGCAAAGTTATCCAGGTTCTTTGCGGAGTTTTTTTGGAGGCGTTTGTTTTTTCATGCGGCAAAAAATAGCACAGGCATTCCTGCCTGCGCCACGATATTATAAGAATCCGATGTCACGATATTACGCAGCCAAAGAGATTCAAAAAGCGCCGCTGTATTCTTCCACCACCAACCAAACCCGAACCCCGCGCTTGGGCGAGGGCAACGCGAAGTCTGTTCTTGGGAGTAACTGATGTTACGCAGCACGTAGGGCCTGACCTTGTGTCAGGCCGCGAATTACCAGTATGGCCTCCCATGTATGCGCGGCCTGACACAAGGTCAGGCCCTACGAAATCTGTCGGCTGCG
>JAISGL010000405.1 GCA_031263125.1 Opitutaceae bacterium
AATCAGTCGCAAAATAAAAAAGGGGATTGATTTTGAAAAATAAAATCATATCCTTCCGAACGGTTGCCGGGCATGTGCGGCAACCGTTCGGAACTTTTCATACTTTATCTATAACTGATGTTACGCGGAGAGCGTTTTTTGGTAGGGCGGTCTCGCCGAGACCGCCCTACCAAAAACTGGCTGCTGCGTAACATCAGTCTATAACTGATCTTACGTGGTCGGCAGGCTTTGCAGTGCCTGACCTTGTGCCAGGCCGCGAATTACTTGTGTGGTTCCCACGCGTTCGCGGCCTGACACAAGGTCAGGCCCTACATGCTGCGTAACATCAGTCTATAAGATGCGTTCGAAAATAACATTCCTGATTTTAAGTCACCCTATCGCTCGCAGCAGTTCTCAAATGTCAGATATGTTATTATCGAGAGCATCCATATGATTGATATTACGCGGCAGCGCCTGGGAGCGCGGGCATCTTTGCCCGCGATGAATGCGCGAAAAAGCGTGCGTATTATGTCGCGGGCAACGAGGCCCGCGCTCCCAGGAAAGCATGCTCCCAGGAAAGCATGCTCACGAATATCACTGCGCCTGTACCGGCGCCCAGAGGTGATACTGGATTTTTTCTATCTCATCAAAAAGGCCCAGCTCGGCCGCGGCGCGCATGCGGAGGCGCAGGACCAATTCCGACTCCGCCCAATCTGGCGGCAGTCGCGAGAGCGCGAGCCAGCCGTCGCCGGTGCGCGCGGGTTTGCTCCAGAGCGCATTGATCGCCTCCTGGACGAGTTCGGCCGGCGCGTGCGGAAGCGACGCATCCGTGGCGTCGGGCGAAACGAGGAACCGCATGCCGCCCACCTGCGTGTCACTGCCGCTTTCGCGCACGATCACGTTGTAGATGCGGTCCGCCGCCAGCGCGCGCTCCTGCGTTGTTTCGAGTTGGTCGATGCGCAGGGGCGGGAGTGTGTTTGCCGCGATGCGCGGGGGCGCGTCGGGGTCGTCGGGATCGACCACGGCCACGTCGTAACGCACGCCCGGACGCGACTCCCAGGTGATGGTGGGGTTGATGAATCGCGTGACGCCAAACGGCGACGTCACCAGCACGCGCCCCGTGCTTTCGCCCGGACCCGAATAACGCGCGCCGATGAGTGTTTCGCGCGGCGATGCCAGAAAGTCCACCTGGCCCGCGTCCGGCGGCTCCGGCGGCATCGTGTGGATCGAGCCGGGGCCGTTGATTGTTTTCGCGGTTCCATTTTTGGGATACACAATGATCGCGCTGTTTTCGCCGGGCACGTCGATGGTGGCGCCGGCGGGCACGGCGAGCGTGGTTTCGAGCGGCGTGATTTTGCCGTTGACGCGGATGCCGGACGAGTTGCCCGTTGCCATCAGGTACGCCGCCGGCGGAACCGGTCCGGGCCTGTTTTTCCACGCGCGCACACCGAGTGAAACGACGGCGGTGATGAAGGCGGCAACCACCACAAAACCCGCCGCCGCGAGGCGCAGAATGCGGCGTTTGCGGCGTTCGTCAGGGGTAAGTCGGAAAAGTTCGTCCATGGTGTGTGAGTGCTGTGTATGAAGAAATAAAACGTCATGGGGAAGCAAAAGGTGACTCGCCTTTTTGCGCATGTTTTCCAATCTCGCGCATTTATGAGTTACGACCCGGACGATTCCCTGGTGAACATCGTTGCCCAGGCCGCCGCGACGGCGGGCGGGCGTCCTTCGTGGGACGAGTATTTCATGGCGACGGCGCTGCTGATTTCGACGCGTTCGCCGTGCGAGCGGCTGCACGTCGGCTGTGTGATCGTCAGCGGCGGCTCGCGCAGGAACCGCATTGTCGCCGCCGGCTACAACGGCTACCTGCCCGGCGTCCCGCATATCTCGCGCGTGCGTGACGGCCACGAGCAATCGACGGTGCATGCCGAGCAAAACGCCGTGGCCGACGCCGCCCGGCGCGGCAGTTCCGTGGAAGGCTGCACCGCTTACGTGACGCATTATCCGTGCATCAACTGCGCCAAAATTCTCGCCGCCGCCGGCATCGCCGAGGTGCGTTATCGCGATGACTATAACAACGACCCCCTCGTCGCCCCCATGCTCGCCGACGCCAGCGTGCGCGTCGTGAAGCTGTAATCGGGGCGCCTTGTCAGCGGATTACGAAGCTGCTGAATTCCGGCGCGCGGCGGGCGGGGTGGCGGTCGGTTTTGCGGATGTAGCCGTGCATGCGTTCCCCCAGCGCAGTGATGAAGGCTTTGACTTCCCGCTCCGCGCCTTCGACTTCGAGCTGGACGCGTCCGTCGAGGAGGTTGGTCACGTAACCGGTGACTTCATACTCGCGCGCGACTTGCATCGTCGTGTAGCGGAAACCCACGCCTTGGACGTGTCCGGCAAAGTGGACGGTTTCGTGATAGGTGGTGTTGTCAGGCGTGGTCATGTCGGCGGGGGGGCGTGTAAATTGGAAATCAGTCAGTAAAATACGTTTCGGTCGAGGCTGCGGTATTGGATGGCTTCGAGGAGGTGTTCCGAGGCTATGTGCGCGGAGCCGGCGAGGTCGGCGATTGTGCGCGAGACTTTCAGGATGCGGTCGTAGGCGCGGGCGGAGAGGGAGAGCTGTTCCATCGCGTGCTGGAGGAGGTCGCCAAGGGCGCTGTCGATGGCGCAGTGTTTGCGGATTTGCGCGTGTGTCATGCGGGCGTTCGTCGTGGCGGGGGAGCCTTTGAAGCGGGCGAGCTGGCGGTCGCGGGCGGCTTGCACGCGGGTGCGGATGGCGGAGGAGGGTTCGCCGGGGGCTTCGTTGCGGAGTTCGGAGATGGAGAGCGCGGGGGCTTCGATGTGGATGTCGATGCGGTCGAGGAGCGGGCCGCTGATGCGGGAGCGGTAGCGTTGGATTTGCGCGGGTGCGCAGCGGCATTCGTGCTTCGGGTCGCCGAGGTAGCCGCAGGGGCAGGGGTTCATGGCCGCGATCAGGACGAAGGAGCAGGGGAGCGTGACTTTGCCCGCGCTGCGCGAGATGGTGACGGTGGCGTCTTCGAGCGGCTGGCGCATGACTTCGAGTGCGGAGCGTTTGAACTCGGGGAGTTCGTCGAGGAAGAGGATGCCGTGGTGCGCGAGGGAGATTTCGCCGGGGCCGGGGATCGCGCCTCCGCCGAGGAGGCCGACGTCGGAGATGGTGTGGTGGGGCGAGCGGACGGGGCGGCGGCCAAAGGGCGTGGCGCCGCTGATGGTCTGCCCGGCGGCGGAGTGGATGCCGAGTATTTCGAGCGATTCGTCGAGCGTGGGGTCGGGCATGATCGTGGGGATGCGTTTCGCGACCATGGATTTTCCCGAGCCTGGCGGGCCGATCATCAGGAGGTTGTGGCTTCCGGCGATGGCGACTTCGACGGCGCGGCGCAGGGCGTGCTGGCCTTTGATTTCGGAAAAATCGCCGATGGCGTCGTCGTAACGCGGGGCGGCGCCGGGGGGCGGCGCGGGCGTGAGGTGGGCGTCGCCGTTGAGAAAGCGGAAGGCCCGGTCGAGGGAGTCGACGGCGTAGACGGCGATGCCGTCGACGAGCGCGGCTTCGGGGGCGTTCTGGGGCGGGAGGAGGACGCCGCGTTTGCCGAGGCGTTTGGCGAGGCGCGCGATGGCGAGCGCGCCGCGGATGGGGCGCGTGGCGCCGGAGAGCGAGAGTTCGCCGGCGATGAGGTAGTCGTCGAGCGGCGCGTCGGGGCGGAGTGATTTGTTGTTGTCCTTGCCGCGCATCGAGGCGAGGAGGCCGAGGGCGATGGGGAGGTCGTAGAGCGGGCCTTCCTTGCGGAGGTCGCCGGGGGCGAGGTTGATGGTGGTGCGGGTGAAGGGTTTTTTGAAGCCGCTGTTGCCGAGGGCGGAGAGGACGCGGTCGAGCGATTCTTTCACGGCGGTGTCGGGGAGGCCGACCACGATGAGTTTGAGTTCGCCCGCCTCGTTGGTGTTGACTTCAACGTGTACAAGTTCGGCGTCGATGCCTTGGAGCGTGGCGGATTTCAGAGTGGCGAGCATGTTGGGATTTTGGATTTTGGATTGGGGATTTTGGATTGGGCGGACGCAAGCGTGTTTTCATATCGGGGATGTGGCGGTGAAATAATTTCAGAATTCAAAATTCAAAATCCCAAATGCCAAAACTCCAAACGCCAAAATTCAGAATCCAGATTTCAGATTTCAAAATCCCAAAGCCCAAATTCCAAATCCCAAATCCCAAACGCCAAAATCCAAAATCATCCCGCTTTTTTTTCGATGCAATTTTCGATGTGGGTTTCGACGCGGGCGATGTTGGCGTTGACGGCGTCGATGTAGGCGTTGGGGCCGCCGGGGTAGGGGCGGGCCAGGAAACGGTAGACGCCGAGCAGTTCGCGCTCGAGGAGGGGCATGACGTGCTTGTGCCAGAAAAGCGGAGTGTCGGCTATGAGTTCCTCGCAGGTGTGGAAGCGGCGTTGCTCGTGCGGGACGTTGGCGTAGTTGTCGGATTCTGTAAACTCGGCGAAGAGCAGCGGGAGCGATTCGGGGTAGTCGGGCGCGGCCATTTGCCCGAGGTAATCCGCCGTGGCGACGGCGCAGCCGAGGATGCCTTCGATGGGTTCTTGAAATCGAAAATGTCGCGTGCCCCGCGTGATGAAGGCGGTGCAGCGGATCATCGCGATGATGCTGTCGAGTTCGGCGGGGCTTACGCCGTGCCGCGGCAGGTAAGAGGAGGCGAAGGAGCAACTGCGCAGGACGTGTGTGGGGGTGTACTTGGCGCCGGTGCCCTGCGTGTCGGTGCGGAGCTTGAGGTAGCCGGTGTCGTGGAAGAGCACGGCGAGCAGGCCGATTTCGTACTGGCGCGGCGTGAGGTGGGGTTCGATGCCCGACATGTGCCAGCCTTCCATGATGTCATCGTAACAGAGAAGGACTTGGTAAGTGTGCTTGAGGTTGTGATAGGGCGTGTCGCCCGCCTGGTAATCGAGATGGCGGCCTTCAAACATGGAATTCACGTCGGCAAACGCGCTTGGGGCGAGTGTGAAGGTGGCGTCTGGAAACATGCGTTTGAAACTCGCACGCAGGGTGTCGACCACGTGGGCCGCCGTTGGCTGCTCAGGATGATTGTCCATTGAGGGGATTCTGTTGGCGCCATTGATGCAAATGACGGGCGCTTTTTCAATAAAAGTATTTGCCGATTTGCACATTTCGATGATTTTGTCGTTCAAAATAACTGGATGCACACCACATGGTTTTAGGAATTACAGGGGGCATGGGTTGCGGCAAATCAACCGCGGCGCGCATTTTCGAGGAGCTGGGATTCCGGCGGATCGATTCGGATGCGCTCGTGCGCGAGCGCGTGCTGACCAGCCCGGAGGTGATCGCGGAGGCGGAGCGGCGCTTCGGCGCGGGGGTGCTCGGCACGGGCACGCCGGGCGGCGTGGGCGGCGCAAACGCCACGGATGCCGCGAGTGCCGCAAACGCCGCTGGCGGCGCGCAAAAACGCATCGACCGCGCGGCGCTGGCGGCGGTGATTTTCGCGGACGATGCGAAGCGGCTGGAGTGGGAGGCGGTTGTTTTTCCGCGCGTGTGCGCGCTCTGGCGTGAGCTGCTGGACAGTGATCCGCGGGGGCGCTGGGTGGTGGAGGCGCCGCTGCTTTATGAAAAAGGACTCGAAAAATGGTTTGATTTCGTCGTCTGCGTCGCCTCATCTGGCGCAACTCAACTTGCCCGGTTGGCAGAGCGCGGTGTTTCCCACACGCTCGCCGGACAACGCATTTCCAAGCAACTGCCCTTGGCCCAAAAAATAGAAAAATCCGATTTCGTGTTGTCCAACGACGGCAGCACGGATTTCCTTCGTGAACAAATCACGCACCTGGCATCGCGCCTCGTCGCGTGCGATTGAGCGGGCGTCCGCCCGCGGACACGATTCGGAAACCCCCGGTTTCTCCGCATCACCACGACGCCGGCGTCCCCGGCAAGCATCCTTACACTTACAATTTCCAACCACCACTTTACCATCATGGCAAAATCCACCAAGGACAGCGGCACGACCGCTCCCAAAAGAAAACCCAGCCGCCCGACGCGCGCCAAAAAAACCGCCGCCGCCGTCGCGAAAGAAACCGCGCCCGCGCCTGCTGCGCCCGCGCCCGTCGCGCCCGCCGTTATCGAAACACCCGCCGCCGCTCCCGCAAAATCCGCTCCCGAGCCAAAGAAAAAACGCGCCCCCCGCACCCGCTCGAAAAAAACCGCCGCGCCCGACACCGCCCCCGAACTCCCCCTCGTCCACGACGAGCCTGCCACGCCCGCTGCGTCTGCCGCGCCCACCACGCACCCTGCGCCTGCGTCCGCACCCGCGACAAAAACGCGCAAAACTTTCACGCCCGCCGCGAAACCCGAAACCGCTCCTGAACTCGCCCCCGCCTCCGCCTCCGCCCCTGCCTCCGAACCCGCCCCCGACGATGCCTCCGACGACGACGACTCCCGCGAAGTCGCCCACGAAGACGACGAATCCGTCTCGTCCACCTCGGGCACTGACCACACCGCCGCAAACGCCGCCGCCGATTCAAGCGTGACCCACGTCGAATCGCAGGAACAACAACAGTCACAAGAAGACGACACCGGCGCACCCACACGCCAGCAAAGCCAGGGCCAACAACAACCGCAGCAACCGCAACAACAGCCGTCGCAACAACAGCAACCGCCGCAACAACAACAACAGCCAGACAACGGCGGCCAGCAACAGCCCTACGAATCCTACTGGAAACGCATCAAGCGCGAGAAAAAGGAAAAGAAAGCCCGCAAGTGGGCTGAGCACCAATCCGCCCGCCAGGGCGGCGGCGGAGGCGGCGGCGCCCAACACGGCGGAGGCGGCGGTGGCGGCGGCCATCCCGGCAAATATCCCGCGCAACCGCCCCCGCCAAACCTCAGCCCCGTTTACGGCGACCTCCCCGCGCCCGACCGCTTCGCCGACCCTGCCGCGCTCGACGCACTCGCCGCCGAAATCGCCGACGCCACCGCCGGCCACGAACCCATCTACCTCGAAAAACTCTACGCGCTCACATTCGCCGAACTCACCGCCGAGGCGCGCCGCCGGGGCGTCGTTCCCGAAGGCGCCCCCAACCGCAAACAACTCCTCGCCGCCATATTCAAAATCGCCGCCGAACAAAAAATCCCCCTCCTCGACAACGGCTACATCGACCTCACCGACCGCGGCTACGGTTTCATCGTCCACGAATCGGTGAACTACCGCCTGTATCCCGAAAACGCCTACCTGCCCGCCAGCCTCGTCAAACGCTACGGCCTCAAACGCGGCCACCGCGTGCAAGTCCTCGTGCAAGCCCCCCGCGAAAACGAACGCTGCCCCGCCGCCGTGAAAATCAACCACGTCATGGACATGCCCCCGGAGGACATCTCCAAAACCATCCCCTTCGAGGAACTCACCCCCTATTATCCCCTCAAACGCATCCTCCTCGAAGCCCCCGGCGTCCACAAAGACGTCTCCATGCGCGCTGTCGACATCCTCACCCCTGTCGGCTTCGGCCAGCGCGGCCTCATCGTCGCCCCGCCCCGCACCGGCAAGACGATCCTCCTCCAAAACATGGCCAACTCCATCTCGGCCAATTTCCCCGACGTGACGCTGATCCTCCTACTCGTCGACGAACGCCCCGAGGAAGTCACCGACTTCAAACGCCACACCAAAGGCGAAGTCGTCGCGTCCACCTTCGACGAAGCCCCCGAAAGCCACGTGCATGCCGCCGAGATGGTCGGTGAAAAAGCGCGCCGCATGGTCGAGCAAGGCCGGCACGTCGTCATCCTCCTCGACTCCATCACGCGCCTCGCCCGCGCCTACAACGCCCTCGCCTCCAACTCCGGCAAAATCATGTCCGGCGGCATGGAAGCCACCGCGCTCCAGAAACCGAAACGCTTCTTCGGTGCCGCGCGCAACATCGAAGGCGGCGGCTCGCTCACCGTCATGGGCACCGCGCTCATCGACACCGGCAGCCGCATGGACGAAGTCATCTTCGAGGAGTTCAAAGGCACCGGCAACATGGAACTCCACCTCGACCGCGGCCTCGTTGACAAACGCATCTTCCCCGCGATCAACATGGACCGCTCCGGCACCCGCAAGGAGGAACTCATCTACCACCCCGACGAAATGCTCCGCATCTACGGCCTCCGCCGCGCCATGCAAGGCATCCCCGCCATCGACGCCATGGAAATGTTCCTCCAGCGCCTCAAAAAAACCAAGACCAACGCCGAATTCCTCATGGGCCTCAACCGCTGAGGGATTTTCGATTCTCGATTCTCGATTTTCGATTGGGCGCTGCCGCGCCGGCGGGCATTTGGAGCGGCAGCTCCCAATCGAAAATCGAGAATCGAAAATCGAAAATTCCATCGCCGCCGGACGCGCCCGCAAACCACACCCACACCCGCAAACCACACCAACACCAACACCCACACTCACCATCACCACCACCAACCATGCAAACCACCACCTTCACCATCGCGAACCAGAAAGGCGGCGTCGGCAAAACCACGACGGCGGTCAACCTCGCCGCCGCGCTCGCCGACAGAAAAATCCCCACGCTCCTCGTCGACCTCGACCCGCAAGCCAACGCCACCAGCGCCATCGGCGTCGAAAAACAACAAGGCAAAAGCCTCTACGACCCGCTCTTTGGCGAAGGCACCGCGCTCGGCATGATCGTCGAGACCCCGGTGAAAAACCTCTGGCTCATCCCCAGCGAGGAAGACATCGCCGCCGCCGAAGTGGAACTCGCGCAAACCGAAAACTACCTCGCCCGCCTCCGCGCCACGCTCGACCCCGTGAAAACCTCCGGACGCTTCCGCGTCATCATCCTCGACAGCCCCCCCGCCCTCGGCATGCTCTCAATGAACGGCCTCGCCGCCGCCGACCACCTCATCATCGCGCTCCAATGCGAATACATGGCACTCGAAGGCCTCGGCCAGATACTCCGCAACGTCGAACGCATCAAAACCGCCGGCATCAACGCCGCCCTCGACCTCGGCGGCATCGTGATGACCATGTATGACATGCGCACGAACCTCTCGCGCCAGGTTGTGGACGAAGTGCGCAAGCACCTC
>JAISGL010000406.1 GCA_031263125.1 Opitutaceae bacterium
GTCTCATCGAGCACGGGCCAGGTGACGCTCTTCCGCCGCGGCGTGATGCTCACGCTGATGGAAAAGGGCAAGCTGACAAAAGTGTGAGTTTGCGTAACGGCGGTGCTCTGACGGAGCGGCGTGTTTGCGGGACGATGTTTTTGCCGAACGGTGCGTTTGCGGAGCGGCGATTTTGTGGAGCGGCATTTTTGCGGAGCGGCACTTTTGTGGAGCGGCGGTTTTGCGGAACGGCGATTGGCAGAATGTCGCTGACGCCCGGGAGCAAGTCGCCGGACGAGGCGCCTCGAAGGTCTCTGGGTTTTCATTTTTTCAAACCGGAAGCCATCCAATCCATTGGGAGCGTCTGGCAAAAGAAAAAATAAGCGCGAGGTGCGCCCGGGTGTAATCGTGAAAGGTAGCAATCGAGTGAGGGACCCGGAGCGGAAACGAAGGAAGAGCGCCGAAGAGCGCAAAAACGGCGAAGCCGTTTCCCAATGAAGCCCAGGGTTGCGACGCAGTCGCTACCTTGGGAAAAGGGGAAAAGATTGTCACAACCTCGAAGAGGTTGCCTGGGATTGAACCATTGAACCGCCGAAGCGCGGGTGATTTATGGCAATGTTATCAGGCAACCCCGTTGGGGTTGTGTGATTATTATTGGATTACCCAAGGCAGGCGACCGTTGTCGCCAGCCTTGGGCTTCAATAGGCAACGGCTTCGCCGTAGCTACCTTCCGCAATTATATCCGGTGCGCCACGGCGACCCTTGTCGCATGCGGCGTTTCTACGCCCGGATTCCTTGCGCGAGGTGATAGTACACTTCGTTGTTGCGCAGCGTTTGTTTGAACTCCGGCAAACGCGTGTTCGCGGCGATGGTGACCAACTCAACGCCCGCGATGGTCGCGAAATCTTCGAGCATTTCGCCCGTCACCGCCGTGCTGTACACGCTGTGATGCGCGGCGCCGGCGTATATCCACGCGGCGCATGCGGTCTTGAAATCGGGCTTGCATTCCCACACGGCGCGCGCAACGGGCAGCCTCGGCATTTTTGGCGCGCGCACGGTTTTCACTTCGTTGACGACCAGCCGGAACCGGTTGCCCATGTCGATCAACGACGCGTTGAGCGCGTCGCCGGGTTTCGCGTCGAACACCAGGCGCACCGGGTCTTCTTTTCCGCCGATGCCGAGCGGGTGGATTTCCAGCGCCGGTTTTGCGACGGCGATGCTTGGGCAAATTTCGAGCATGTGCGCGCCGAGCACTTGGTGGCCTTCCGGCGACATGTGATACGTGTAATCCTCCATGAACGACGTGCCGCCGTCCAAGCCGTCCGCCATGACTTTCAATGCGCGGAGCAGCGCGGCGGTTTTCCAATCGCCCTCGCCCGCGAAACCGTAGCCGGCGGCCATGAGGCGTTGCGGCGCGAGGCCGGGAAGTTGTTTCAGGCCGTGCAGGTCCTCGAACGTCGTCGTGAAACCTTTGTAGTTTCCCTCTTTCAAAAACGCGGTGAGCGCGAGTTCCTGGCGCGCGGCGTGGCGGAGCGCGTCATGGCGTTTGCCGCCTTTGCGGAGCGGCGCGGCGACGGCGTAGGTTTTTTCGTAATCGGCGCAGAGCGCGGCGATGTCGGCGTCGGAAACATTTTCCATCGCGGCGACGATGTCGCCCACGCCGTGGGTGTTGGTGGAAAAACCGAAGCGCATCTCGGCGGCGACTTTGTCGCCTTCGGTGACGGCGACGAAGCGCATGTTGTCGCCGATGCGCAGGAAGCGCGCGCCCTGCATGTCGTTCCACGCCCGGACGGCGCGTTGCCACGCGGCGATGCGGTCGTGTACTTCGGGATCGGTCCAGTGGCCGGCGACGACTTTGCGTCCGAGGCGCATGCGCGTGTGGATGAACCCGGCCTCGCGGTCGCCGTGCGCGGCCTGGTTGAGGTTCATGAAATCCATGTCGATGGTGCCCCACGGTAGGTCGCGGTTGAACTGCGTGTGCAGGTGCAGGAATGGTTTCGAGAGGAGGTTCAGTCCGCGTATCCACATTTTGGATGGCGAGAAGGTGTGCATCCACAGGACGATGCCGGCGCAGTCCGGCGCGGCGCTGGCGTCGATGCAGAATTGCGTGATTTCGTCGGGCGTGGTGAGGACTTTTTTGAAGACCGTCCTGAGCGGCAGTTTTTTCGAGGCGGCGAGGGCGGCGGCGATTTTGCGCGCGTTGTCGGCGACTTGTCTGAGCGGTCCCGGCCCGTAGAGATGCTGCGAGCCGGCGACGAACCAGATTTCGGGTGTGGGTTTGGGTGGATTTTTCATGGGCTGGAAATTTTTTTCTGATTTGGGCGATTTGGGTGATGTGGGTGAGTGGTCGGATCTGTCAGATCTGACCGATCGGTCTGATCGGTCTGATCGGTCGGATCGGGCCGAGCGGACCGCTCTCTCGGATCAGTTCTGCGATTCCTTTATCGACAGCAGTTCTTTCATGACGTCTGTCAGGTCTGCCGCTTTGTTTACGTTGCCGAAGGCGTCGTGGAGCCGGCTGTAGAGGGCGTGGAGTTTGTCGTAGATTTTGCGGTTCGCGGCGATGGGTTTGTACTGGCGCGGTTTCACGGCGGTCATCGCTTTTTGCGCGGCGGAGAAATCGCGATGCGCGCCGGCGAGCACCGCGGCGCTGACGGCGGCGCCGAGCGCGCAGGCTTGCGAGGACGCCGCGACTTGCATGGTGCAACCGGTGACGTCGGCGTAAATTTGCATGAGCATCGGGTCTTTCTCCGCGATGCCGCCGGCGCAGACAACGCGGTTGACCGGCACGCCATACTCGCGAAGTCGCCCGATGATCGTGCGCGCGCCGAACGCCGTCGCCTCGATGAGCGCGCGGTAGATTTCGGCGCGCGTGGTGTGGAGCGTTTGCCCGAGCAGGAGTCCGGTGAGCCGCTGGTCGACGAGGATGGTGCGGTTGCCGTTGTTCCAATCGAGTGCGAGCAGGCCGGCCTGTCCGGGTTTTTGTTTGGAAACCTCGGCGGCGAATTCGCGGTGCGTTTTGCCTTCGCCCCGGCAGACGGTTTCGACCCACCACTTGAAGATGTCGCCGACGGCGGACTGGCCCGCCTCGATGCCGTGATAACCGGGGAGAATCGCGCCGCGCACGATGCCGCAGATGCCGGGGATGTCGGGCACATTTTTCGAGGCGGAGACGACCGCGCAATCGCAACTCGACGTGCCGATCACCTTGACGAGCGTGCCCTCGCGCACGCCGGAGCCGATGGCGCCGTAGTGTACGTCCATTTCCCCGATGGCGATGGGGATGCCCGCGGGCAGGCCGCCGAGCCGCTCCGCCCACTCCGGGCAAAGCGCGCCGGCGGGCGTGGTGGCGTCGCGCGCCTTTTCGTAGAGACGGTCGCGCAGCGCGGCGAGTTTCGGGTCGAGCAGCGCGAGGAATTCCCTGTCGGGCAAACCGCCCCAATCGTCCGCGTAGAGCGCCTTGTGACCGGCGCAGCAGACGCCGCGCACGATGGCGGCAGGGTCGCGCACGCCGGCGAGCACGGACGGAATCCAGTCGGCGAACTCGACCCACGAATGCGCGGCGTCGAAAACCTTCGGCGCGGTGTTCAGGCAGTGCCAGATTTTCGACCAGAACCACTCGGACGAGTAGGTGTTGCCGCACTTCGCGATGAAGTGCGGGCGGTGTTGCGCGGCGAGCGCGGTGATGCGCGCGGCCTCGCGCCAGCCCGTGTGGTCTTTCCAGAGCCAGCAATGCGCGGCGAGGTTTTTGGCGAAACGCCTGTCGAAGGCGAGGGGCGTGTTTGTCCTGTCGACGGGCAGCGGGCTGGAGCCGGTCGTGTCCACCCCGATGCCGGCGATGCGGCCGGTGGAAAAGCCGGGTTGTTTTTTTGCGATGGCGAGTGCGCCGCGCACACTTTTTTCGAGGCCGAGCAAATGGTCGGCGGGATTCTGGCGGGCGAGATTGTGGTCGCGCGGGTCGAGGAGGATGCCCTGTGTGCCGCTCGGGTAATTGAAGACGCACGAGCCGGCCTCGGCGCCATCGGAGCAGCGCACGATGAGCGCGCGCACGGAGTTCGTGCCGTAGTCGATGCCCAGCGTGAAGGAGTCCGCCGCGGCGGCTTTTGATTTTGTCCTGGAGGATTGGGAGGGGGACTTTGATTTCATAAGAAGAACGACACGCATATAATCACGCAGCGGATAAATCGACGTAAATTACCCGGCGTAAATTATCCAGTGGTTTGACAGTAATGGAGCCACCGCCCTCCGCCACAAAACCCCCGGCGGTTCACGACCAAACAGTTTTCGCTTTTCACCCTGTTAATCCTGTCCTTAAAAAAATTTCCGTTAATCCCGTCCCATGCCAAACCCGCACATCTTCCGCGTCAAAAAACTCCACCCCCACCAGCATCTTTGGGAACCTCTCGAAGCCGACCCCACGTTTGTGCTCCGCCCCTTCTTCGGCGGAAAAACAATCTACCTCGGCGGCAAACTCATGCTCTTTTTCTGCGCGCGCCGCCCGCCAATGAACGGCATCTGGGCCTGCACCGACCAAACCCGCCACGCCGCGCTCCGCGCCACGCTGCCCGAACTCACCCCCTTTCCCGACCACCCCAAATGGCTCCACGTCCCCGACACCCACGACCGCTTCGAACATGTCGCCACCCGCCTCGTCGAACTCGCCCGCCGCCGCGACCCCCGCCTCGGCGTGGAACCGGTTGCAAAACACCGCGCAAAACGCCGCAAAATGTAACACTGTCTTTGTTTGATACGCTCTGATTTGGCACACTCTACCCTCCTTGTCCCTCAACAGCCCCCTGTCCCTCGACACTCGACAGCCCTTCTCTTTGCCCCCCGCCCGCCAGCCCCGCTTCTCCTCGACAGCCGGGACATTGGGCCGCATCGTGCGCGTTTTCTCATGTCCACGCCCGACTGGCTCACACTCACCGAAGCGCGCATGCGCAACCTGAAAGGCTTCGACCTGCACCTGCCGCTCGCGCGCCTCATCATGGTCGCCGGCCCGAGCGGCGCGGGCAAATCGACACTCTTCCGCGACCTGCTCCACCCCGCCGCCACCCACGCCATCAAAACCGGCACGCCCGTGTTGCGCGGCGCCACCTTCGTCAAAGCCACCGGCTTCGAGGATGAATCCCTCGAAAAAAACGCCGCGCCCTTCAACACCCTCATCGGCGCCAACACCTTCAAAAACGTGATCGAAGTCGACCAGGACCCCATCGGCAAAACGCCGCGCTCCACGCCGGCCACCTACCTCGGCATCTTCGACCAGATACGCCGGTTTTTCGCCACGCTGCCCGAGGCAAAAACGCGCGGCCACACCGCCTCCCGCTTTTCCTTCAACACAAAAGGCGGACGCTGCGAAACCTGCGCGGGCGCCGGACGCATCAAACTCGAAATGGCGTTCATGCCCGACACCTACCTCCCCTGCGACGACTGCCGCGGCACACGTTACGCGCCCGACATGGCCGACATCACCTGGAAAAACAAAAACATCGCGCAAGTCCTCCAGCTCACGTTCGACGAAGCCGTCACGTTTTTCGATTTTCACAGCCAGCTCTCGCAAGTCTGCCAGCTCATGGTCGATTGCGGACTCGGCTATCTCACGCTCGGCCAGTCCTCGCCCACGCTCAGCGGTGGCGAGGCGCAACGCCTGAAACTCGTCACCGAACTCACGCACGGCCTCGCCACCTACCGCGAACGCTCGCGCGGCGCGCAACCGCGCAACCTCTACCTCCTCGAAGAGCCGACCATCGGCCTGCACCTCAGCGATTGCGAAAAATTGATCCACCTCCTGCACTCGCTCGTCGACCAAGGCCACACGGTCGTCGTGATCGAGCACCACCTCGATCTGCTCGCCGAAGCCGACTACATCATCGAACTCGGCCCCGAAGGCGGCCCCGCCGGCGGCGAGATGATCTACCAAGGCCCGCTGGCCGGTTTGCTGAAAATAAAAAACTCCCCGACCGCGCCGTATCTGCGCAAGAAACTGGGAAAATCGTGAAAGCACGCGCGCGCACACGAAGCACGCATGCGCACGAAGCGCAAATCTTCAACCCGCGCTCCAAAATCGGACAGGGTAACTGATGTTACGCGGATGGCGGGATTTCGTAGTGCCTGACCTTGTGTCAGGCCGCGAACGCGTGGGAACCACACAAGTAATTCGCGGCCTGACACAAGGTCAGGCACTGCAAAGCCTACCGACCGCGTAAGATCAGTTATAGATAAAGTATGAAAAGTTCCGAACGGTTGCCGCACATGCCCGGCAACCGTTCGGAAGGATATGATTTTATTTTTCAAAATCAATCCCCTTTTTTATTTTGCGACTGATT
>JAISGL010000263.1 GCA_031263125.1 Opitutaceae bacterium
CGCCGTGCGCACCGTTCGGCAAAGATTCCAATGGCTGTAACCAACTCTCCGAACAGACTTGCTTTTCTGATGTAGAAACATGTTCGGCAGTATCTCACAAAAATCCCTCGCCTGCATAGGGGGCGTTCGGCACTACATGCCCTGCTCAATAACTCTTCCCTCTGAAACGCGCCCGGACAAAAAACCGCTCTCCTCTGAAAGTTTTTTCGCCACTTGGCCGAACTGCGGAACTCGGGTTAATATTATCCGCTCTTTTTAACAGTAGTGCCGGGATAGGTCTCCGGCTTGGAGAACCACTGGAAATAATGGGGAAAATATTATAACCTGATGTTACGCGGTGCGTAGGGCCTGACCTTGTGTCAGGCCGCGTTCGCGTGGGAGTCCACGCAGGTAATTCGCGGCTTGTCACAAGGTCAGGCCCTGCAAAATCTGCCGGCTGCGTAACATCAGTTATAACAAAGGATGCTTTAGAGAATAACATATCTGTCATTTGAGGACTGCTGTGAGCGATAAGGTGGCTTAAAGTCAGGAATGTTATTCTCGAACGCACCCAAAGCAGAGCCATAGTATTTTTGAAAATGCGCTATGGTTGCGTTTCGGGGTTGGTCAGCAAGGCGGTGATTTTTTCGCGGAGGTGGGTGCTGCGGAGTCTGGATTCGTTGTTGCGCACGGCCATGCCGTAGGCCGCCGGCTCGCCGACAATGAAGACTTTTTTCTGTCCGCGCGTGATCGCTGTATAAAGGAGGTTGCGCTGGAGCATCATGAAATGGCCTTTGAGGAGCGGGATCACGACGACAGGGTATTCACTGCCCTGGCTTTTGTGAATGCTGATCGAATACGCGAGGGCGAGGTCGCCGGTCTCGCCGCGTTCGAAGGTTTGCGTGTTGCCGTCGAAGTCGATGGTGAGCGCGGCGGTTTCGGGGTCGACCGCCGTGACGGCGCCGATGTCGCCGTTAAATATGTTTTTGTCGTAGTTGTTGCGGAGTTGGATGACTTTGTCGCCGGGGCGGTATTCGCCGGAGAGCGAGTGGTAGCCGCGGGCGTGGGGGTTGAGGGCGGCTTGGAGTTGGGTGTTGAGGTTGCCGACGCCGGCGATGCCTTTGTGCATGGGGGCGAGGACTTGCACGTCGCGGATGCGGTCGAACCAGTCGTAGTGGCGCGGGATGAATTCGGTGCAGAGGGCGATGGTTTTGCGGAGGCAGTCGTCGGGCGAATCGGCAATCACGAAGGTGAGGTCGCACCATGCCTGGATCGAGGCGAGTTCGTGCGCGGAGGGCGGGAGGGTTTGGTCGCCGTTGTTGATGGCGTGCGCGGTGGTGACGATCTGGCTTTGGCCTTTTTGACGGTGGATGACGTCGAGGCGCGTCACGGGAATCGCGGACATGCGGAGTGCGGAGTGCGGGGTGCGGAGTGCGGGGTGCGGAGTGTGGAGTGCGGAGGGCGGAGGGCGGGATGCGGAATCGTCCGGTGCGTCGCCGGGCGCGGCGGGTTTTGGAAGAATGTGAGTGTGAGTGTTGGGATTTGGGGTTTGCGGCGGAGGTGGCAGCGCGGCCGCTGTCGCGATGATGTCCTTGAGCACGTTGCCGGCGCCGACGCTGGGGAGTTGGTCGGTGTCGCCGACGAGGAGCAAATGCGCGCGGGAGGGGATTGCCTGGAGGAGCGAGGCGGCGAGGCGGGTGTCGAGCATCGAGGCTTCGTCGACAATCAAAAAATCGGTGGCGAGCGGGGTGTCTTCGTTGGCGGAGAAGCCGCCTTTGGCGGGGTCGTATTTGAGGAGGCGGTGGATGGTGCTTGCAAAACCGCCGGTGGATTCGGCGAGGCGTTGCGCGGCGCGGCCCGTCGGCGCGGCGAGGTGCACGCGGACGCGTTTGGCCTTGAGGATTTCGACGAGGGCGCGGAGCGATGCGGTTTTGCCGGTGCCGGGGCCGCCGGTGAGGATGGAGACTTTGGAGCGGAGGGCGGCGAGGATCGCGGCGCGTTGTTTTTCGGCGAAGGTGATGCCGGCTTTTTTCCCGGCCCACCCGACGGCGATTTCCTGTTTGATCGGCGGGAGGCCGCCGGGGACGCGGAGAAGGCGCGAGATCGTGGCGGCGATTCTTTGCTCGGCGCGGTCGAGGTGGGGGAGTTGGAGGAGGGCGGCGCCGGGGAGCGGATTTGCGGGGGCGGGGGCAGGGGTATGGTTTGCAGCGTGCGCCGGCGGTGCCGTTGGCGTTGGAATCACGGCGCTGAAATTGCGCTGGTTTGAGGAGGCAGCGTTTGCGGTGTCTGCCGGCGGGGAATTTTCAGCGGGCGCGGGCGTGGGCGTGGGCGCGGGCACGGGTGCTGCAAGCGACGTTTTTGCGGGGTGCGCGACGAGTTGTCTGGTTTCGATGAGTCTGGCGATGCGGGTTTCGAGGAGGGTGGCGCTGGTTTCGAGGAGTTGCGCGGTGTAGTCGATGAGGTCGGCTTCGCGGATCGCGGTGTGGCCTTCTTCCTGGAGTTCGTCCATCGCGAAGAGGAGGCCGGCGTCGAGGCGCGGCGGGGCGTCGTTGGCGAAGCCGAGGTTGATCGCCATGCGGTCGGCGGTTTTGAAGCCGATGCCGTCGATTTCGCGGGCCACGCGGTAGGGTTCGTTTTTGAGGATCGTTATCGCTTCGTGGCCGTAGCGGTCGATGAGTTTTACGCATTGCGAGGTGGTGACTCCGTAGGTTTGGAGGAAAATGTGGATTTCGCGGAGGGCGCGCTGGTCGTCCCATGCTTTTTTGATGGCGGCGGCGCGGACTTTGCCGATGCCGGGGATGCCGCGGAGTTTGGCGGATTCCTCGGAAAGGACGCGGAAGGTGCCGGCGCCGAGGGCATCCACGATTTTGTTGGCGTAGACTTTGCCGATGCCGGGGACGAGGCCGGAGCCGAGGTATTTGCGGATGCCGTAGACGGAGGAGGGAAGCTCGGCCTTGAAGGTGTCGACTTTGAACTGGTCGCCGTGCTGGGAGTGTTTTGTCCACTGGCCGGTGAGGTGGAGTGTTTCGCCGCACTGGGCGCCGGGGAGGGCGCCGACGATGGTGATTTTGTCAGCGGATTTGCCTGTGCCGCCGTCGGGGTTGTCGGGGCGGAATTCGGCGATGGTATAGTGGTTTTCCTCGTTGAGAAAGATGATGCGTTCGAGCACGCCGGTGAGTTTGCCGGCGGGGGCGGGGGAGGCGGAGGAGGCGGGACGTGTTGGAGAGGAATTGGCCACGGGCGGCGAAAAATGAAAAATCGCGGCCAGCAAAACTTATTTTGCGAGAAAAATCCAATGAGGAAATATAATCGCGGATGGATGGGCTGCAACCGGATGTGGCTGGGAGGGAGGGAAGGGGAGAGGGGATGTCAAAATGATGTGATATCAAAACGGCGCGTGCGACAGGGAGCGGCAGAGTGGCAGGGAAGGGGCAGCGGCAGGGGAGGGGAGGGGAGAAGCAAAGGCAGAGTGGCAGGGAGCGGCGACTTGGCGGATGGCAGACTGCCGCTTGCTCGAAACCTGTCGCCGGACGAAACGAAGTGCGACGCACCCTGCACACAGTGTCACAATGTTCACAATGTTCAATGGACAATGGATGGCATTTGTTTGGTGACCGGCCCAAGGTGCCCCCCCAGGAAAGCAACTGGTGTGCAAGTTGACAAAGCCGAATAGATAGGGGACAGGTTCAGTATAAAAGTGACAGGTCTTTTTAAATAATAATCTTGACATTTAA
>JAISGL010000265.1 GCA_031263125.1 Opitutaceae bacterium
CGCCCGGAAACGTCTCCTGTGCGTCCCGCAAAAATGAACGCCGCCGAACGCATCACCAGCCTCCAAAACCCGCGCATAAAGCAACTCGTGCGCCTGCGTGACCGGCGTCCGCGCGACGAAGCGGGAGTGTTTCTCGTCGAAGGCTACCGGCAAATCCGCCGCGCGCTCGAAAAAAACATCAGGCTCGCCGAACTGTATTTTTCGCGCGACTGGTTTTTGGGTGAAAACGAACCCGCGCTCATCGCCCAAGCACGGGAAGCCGGGGCGCAAATCATCGAACTTTCAAAAGATGCTTTTGCGAAAGTCGCCTATCGCGAGCGCCCCGACGGCCTGCTCGCCGTCGCGCCACAGTGGCACAACACGCTCGAATCGCTCACGCCGCTTCTCGCCGGAAAAACCGCGCCGTTTTTGCTCATCGTCGAGGCGATAGAAAAACCCGGCAACCTTGGCACGATTTTGCGCAGCGCGGACGCCGCCGGCATCGACGCCGTGATCGTATGCGATCCGGTGACGGATATTTTTAATCCCAATGTCGTGCGCTCATCGACAGGCGTTTTGTTTTCCGTGCCCGTGGTGATTGCGGAGAGCCGCCCGGTGCGCGCGTGGTTGCGCGAACGCGGCATCCGCGCCGTGGCGACGACGCCGGCGGCGGCGGCCTTGCACTACGACACCGACATGCGCGGCCCGCTCGCAATCGTAATGGGCGGCGAGCAATACGGCCTGAGCGATTTCTGGCTGAAGGAAAGCGACGTGCGCGTGCGCATCCCGATGGCGGGCCAGGCCGATTCACTCAATGTCGCGATGGCGGCGATCATCACGCTCTTCGAGGCCGTGCGGCAAAGAAGACAGTGATTTTGAATAATAAACTGATGTTACGCAGCCGGCTGATTTTGCAGGGCCTGACCTTGTGTCTGGCCGTGCTCGCGAAAGAGGCCACATTGGTAATTCGCGGCCTGACACAAGGTCAGGCCCTACGGAATCAGCCGGCTGCGTAACATCAGTTAACTTTATAAAATGGCTCCCGTCCGGAAGCAGTTTTCCGGGCGCGTTCTTCGGGGGAAAAGTGATCGGCTGAATCGCATTGGGTGGATCGAAAGCGCGGTGCTTTGTTCAAAGCGCCTGCCGTTCGCGGAAGAGGCGGGCCTGGCGGCGCGAGAGGTCGATTTTTTTGCCGTTGTCGAGCGTCACCATCAGGCTGCCGCTGAACCACGGCTCCACCGCGGCGATGTGCCTGAGGTTGATGAGCTGGGCGCGGTTGGCGCGGAAAAAAAGCGCGGCGGGCAGGCGCGCCTCAAGCGCGATGAGCGAGCGTTTCACGACGGCGGTGCCGCTTTCAAGCCAGAGCACCGAGTGCGCGCCTATCGACTCCGCGCCGCGAATGCTTTCCACGACGACAAACGCGAGATGGTCGCCGTCGCCCACGAGGATGCGGTCGGTCGGCGCAAACACGGGGACGGCATCGGCGGGCGTGTCCGCGGACGCGGTGTCGTCGGCGACGGCGCCGTCGTCGGGCACGAGGCGCTGGATGGCCGAGGCGAGGCGCGCGGGCGAGATCGGTTTCAGGAGATAATCCTTGGCAGCGAAGTCGAAGGCGCGCAGCGCGTGCGCGTCGTAGGCCGTGGTGAAGATGACGCGCGGCGCGTTTTCACCGAGCGAGACGAGGAGGTCGAAACCGGTTTCCTCCGGCATTTGCACGTCGAGAAAGAGGAGCGAGGGTTTGTGTTGCGCGATGAGGCGGCGGGCCTCGGCGGCGTTGGCGGCTTCACCCGCGATTTCGATTTCGGGGTGCGCCTGGAGGAGGTCGCGAAGCTCGGCGCGGGCGAGGCGTTCGTCGTCGATGATGAGGGCTTTGATCATGCTGTTGCGGTTGTTGTGATTGGCGGGGTTGTCGTGGCTGGCGTGATTGGCGGGGTTGTCGTGGTGGGTGAGGTTGTCGTGATGGGAATGACGGCTTCCGCGACGATGAGTTTGCCCTGTTGCGACACGGTGAGCGAGGCGCGTCCGCCGTAAATGAGGCGGAGGCGTTCGCGGGCGTTGTGCAGTCCGGTGCCGGTCGTGTGCGCGGCGGCGGCTTCCGGGAAAATGGGTACGGCGCCGGTCGCGAGCGCGCCTTGGTTGGTGACGCGCAGGTGGAGGTTGGCGTGGGCGTCCGTCGTGCCGCTGGCGGGTGGTGTGCCGCTGGCGGGCGTCGTGCCGCTGGTGGGCGGTATGTCGCTGGCGAGTGGCGTGCCGGCAGTGGGCATTGTGTTGCCGGCGGGCGTCGTGCTGCTGGCGGGCGGTGTGTCGCCGGCGGGCGGCGCGAGCCAGATGTCGCACGTCACGTCGATGCCGTCGCTGCGCTGGTTGAGGCCGTGTTTCACGGCGTTTTCAACGAGCGTTTGCAGGAGCATGGGCGGGATGTTTTCGCAGAGCGCCTCGGGCGTGATGTTTTTTTGGATGCGGAGGCGGTCCTCGTGCCGGAGGTGCTCGAGCGAGAGGTAGTCGTTCACGAAATCGAGTTCGGCGGCGAGCGGGATCACCGGGTAGTCGGAGAGCGTGAG
>JAISGL010000052.1 GCA_031263125.1 Opitutaceae bacterium
GAATCGGCGGACGTTGGTGTAGCTGGCGGTGTCGATGTCGGCGGAGAAGGTGGAGAGCGGGTTGTCGGCGACGCGCAGGAATGCGTTGTCGGTGTGGCTGGCGTAGGATTCGGCGCCGGTGATGGGTATGATTGCGGCTGGACGCGGAACGACCATGGTGCCGCCGTCGGGTCTTCCCATGGTAAAGCCAAAGGAGTCGGAGGCGATGACAGTCGCCATGCTTTTCGCTGCCGGAGTTCTCGCTGCCGGAGTGCTGCGAAAATTCCCGGATGCGACTTGGGCATGCGGTGCTGGCAATTCGACGGGGCGGTATTGTTCCGGGGCGCCTTCCGGGGCGCCGGGGGAAGGAACTTGATTGAGGCCGAGTTCATAGCGGACGACGTTTTCACCGGCGACATTTTCGTCACGCTTTGCCTCCGCAAAGGCCAGTTGCTCGTTTTGCATTCTCAGCCGGTTGGCTGCATCGACCCGGTTTCTTTCCAATTCCCACTCCGCGGCGGCTTGTTTTCTTTTCAATTCCCGCTGCAAATCGTAGTCCGGTTTGACGACGGTGAAAAACACCAGCGCGAAACACGCGGTCGCGAGGCCGGCGATGAGAAAATACGGGAAGCGGAACGGCTTGTTTGCGCGTGCGCGTGCCCGTTCGCGTTTGCGCGCGGCGCGGGCCTCGGCTTCGCGGGCGGCGCGCCAGGCTTCTGTTTCCGTTTCCGCTCCGGTTTCCGCTGCGGCAGGGGAGTGCATCGCGGGCGACGCCGCGGCGGGCAGCGGTTCGGCGGCGAGCGCGGTTTCGAGTTCGCCGGCGAGGGCGCGGATTTCGGCGATGGCGGCTTGCGCGGCGGGATTGTTGCGGATTTCGGTTTCGAAGGCGGCGCGTTCGGTGGCATCCATTTCGCCGAGGGCGCAGGCGGTGAGACGCGGATCGTCGGCGGAAAATTGCGGCGTGCGCGAGGCGTCGGCGGAATTGGAAAGAGGGTCGTTGCTGTCGTTGCGGTCGTTGTCGTCGTTGTCGTTGTGTTTCATGTTGCTGTCGTCGTGTTTCATGTTGGTGGCTCCCGTGTGGTGGTTCGCGTTATATGGCTCCCGTGTGGTGTTCGCGTTATGCGGCTCCTGTTGGTATTCGCGTGTGGTGTTTGCGTGCAGTGTTTGCGTGTGTCGTTCGCGTTATGTTATGCGGCTCCCGCTGGTGTTATGATTTTTGCGCGGCGAAGTCGGCGCGGAGACGTTGCACGGCGTTGTGGATGAGGACGCCGACGTGGTTGACCGAGAGGGCGGTGATGCGGCTGATTTCCTTGTAGCTGAATCCGTTTTGGAATTTCAGGCGGATCACCTCCTGCTGGCTGGCGGGCAGGCGGTCGATGAGGCGGAGCATGGCGGCGTGCGTTTCCTCGTGTTCGAGGGCGCGGCCGGGGCGCGGGTCGTCGGCTGCGACGCGTTCGATCTGGCCTTCCTCGAAGCGGCTCATGCGGGCCTCCTTTCGGAGTATGTCGAGCGCGCGGTGGCGGCAGACGGTGAAAAGCCATTCGGCCATGTGGTCGCCGACCTCGCCGAGGGGGCGCTCCATGAGGCGCATGAAGGTGTCCTGCACGACGTCGCGGGCGCGGTCGGCGTCGCCGAGGAGGCGCGTCGCGTAACGCGTGAGCGGGCCTTGGTATTCGTTGACGATTGCGCGCGCGAACTCGTTCGCATCCGTGGTGCTGTGTTGTGCATGGCTGTCTGTCTCCGATTTCATTGTTGGGGTCCGTGGATATGAGTGACCTTTGCCTGATTAACGCGCGAGCTGACGGTTTATTAAAAAATAAATGCGTGGAAGCCAATTTTGCGCGGAAATCGCAAAAACGGCCCGCGCAACGGAGCAACGGCGTAACAGCACAACGGCGTAACAGCACAACGGCGCAACAGCGTAACAACGCACCGACGCGGCGGCGCAATGTCGCACTGTCGCAACGACGCACCGGCGCGACGGCGCAGCCTTTTCCAGCGGCGCAATCTTTCCGCGCAGCCTTTTCGCTTCCAAAACACGTCCGGCCTGCAACACACTTCCACACACTTCCACCCTCCCTCCATGCGTTTTCCCGCGTTTCACATTTTTCCCGCATTTCTCATTCTTTCAGCTTTTCAGCCTTTCAGCCCTTCAGCCCTTTGCGCCGACGCCATCGGCGGCGGCGCGTCCGGCGGCGCAATCCTGCGCATCGGCAACGGCGCGGAGCCGCAGGACATGGATCCGCAAACCATGTCGGCCTACACCGACCAAAACATCGCCATCGCGCTTTTCGAGGGGCTTGTGTCGATTGACGAAGCCACCTCGGAACCGGTGCCCGCGGTTGCGGAAAGCTGGACGACGTCCGACGACGGACTGACGTGGACGTTTCGCCTGCGCGCCAACGCCCGCTGGTCCAACGGCGATCCGGTCACCGCGCAGGATTTCGTGACTTCGTTTCAACGCATCCTCTCGCCCGCGCTCGCCGCCGAATACGCCTACATGCTTTTCCCGATAAAAAACGCCGAAGCCTTCAACAGCGGCAAACTCGCCGCCGACGGCAACCTTGACGGCAACGACAGTCTCGCCGGCAACGACAGCCTCGCTGGCAGCGACAAACCCGCCGCCAACGCCAAATCCGCCGCCGCCGTCACCACCACCACCGCCACCGCCATCACCGCCACCGCCACCACCGCCGCTGATTTCGCGAAAGTCGGCGTCGCCGCGCCCGACGCGCGCACGCTCGTCCTCACGCTCGAAGCGCCCACGCCGCACCTGCTCTCCATCGCCGCGCAACCGATGTGGTTTCCCATCCACCCGGCGACGATCCTGCGCTTCGGAAAACTTGACCGGCGCGGCACCGCCTGGACGCGCGCCGGCAACCTCATCGGCAACGGCGCCTTTGCCCTGAAAACGTGGGAACCCAACCGCCAGATCACCGTCGAAAAAAATCCGTTCCACTGGGACGCCGCGAACACGCGGCTCGACGCCGTCGTGTTTTTCCCGAACGACGACATCGCGACCGACGAGCGCAATTTCCGCGCCGGCCAGGTCGACATCACCTACGACATCATGCCGGAAAAAATCCCCGCGTATCGCAAAAACAACCCCGCCGCGCTCCGCATCGACCCGCTCCTCGAAACATTTTTCCTCCGCTTCAACACCCGGCGCCCGCCGCTCGACAACGCCAAAGTCCGCGCCGCGCTCGCCCGCGCCATCAACCGCGACGCCATCGCGCGCATCCTCCACGGCAGCCGCGCCCCCGCGCGCAGCTACACGCCGCCCAACACCGGCGGCTACACCTGCGCGACGGCGATCCCCGACGATTTCGCCGCCGCGCGCCGCCTGCTTGCCGATGCCGGTTATCCGGGCGGCAAAAATTTCCCCGTGCTCGACATCCAGATGAACAACGACGCCGTCAACCGCGCCGTGCTCGAAGCCATCCAGGAAATGTGGCGCCGCGAACTCGGCATCACCGTCACGCTCACGAACAAGGAATACCGCGTTTACCTCGATGCGCAGCGCACCATCGACTACGACATCAGCCGCTCGCGCTGGGTTGGCGACTTCAACGACCCCGTGACCTTCCTCGACATGTTCGTGACCAACGGCGGCCAAAATCAGACGCACTGGAGCAACGCCGACTACGACCGCCTTATCGCCGAAGCCGCCCGCGCGCCCGGCCGGCAGGAACGTTTTGAACTCTACCAGCGCGCCGAAAAAATCCTCCTCGACGAAGCGCCCATCGCGCCGGTCTTCTTCGGCACGCGCACCTACCTGATTTCGCCGCGGGTCAAAAACTGGGCGCCATCGCTGCTGGGAATCCACAGATACCAGAAAGTGTGGATCGAGTGATTCCGCTTTTTTGGAACCAAAAAAATCAACCGCGAAGGACGCGAAGGACGCAAAGACTGCGAAGAGCGGAAAAAGTGAACTGATGTTACGCAGCACGTAGGGCCTGACCTTGTGTCAGGCCGCGAATTACCAGTATGGCCTCCCATGTATGCGCGGCCTGACACAAGGTCAGGCCCTACGAAATCTGTCGGCTGCG
>JAISGL010000111.1 GCA_031263125.1 Opitutaceae bacterium
CCCGGCGCCTCCGCGCAGACCGTGCAGGACTCCGTGGCGCAAATCATCGAGCAGCAGATGAACGGCATCGACAACATGCGCTACATGTCGTCCACCAGCAACAGCGACGGCAGCCTCACGCTCACCCTCACCTTCGAGCAAGGCACCGACCCCGACGTCGCGCAAATGCAGGTGCAAAACAAAATGCAACTCGCCATCCCCCTCCTCCCGAAGGAAGTGCAGGATCAGGGCGTCAACGTGCGCAAATCGGCGAACGACATGCTCATGGTCGTCGGCTTCTACTCGGCCGACGGCAAAATGAACGAGTCCGACCTCGGTGACTACATCGCCACCGCCATCCAGGACCCCATCAGCCGCCTGCCCGGCGTCGGCGAGGCCACCTTTTTCGGTTCCAAATACGCCATGCGCATCTGGCTCAACCCCGACGCGCTCGTCAATTACAACCTCGGCGTCAACGAAGTCATCGCCGCCATCAGCGCGCAAAACGCCCAGGTGGCCGTCGGCGAGCTTGGCGGCGCGCCCGCCATCCCCGGCGTGCGCCTGAACGCCTCCATCATCGCCCAGGAACGCCTGAAATCCGTCGAGGATTTTGCGAACATCCTCGTGCGCGCCGCGCCCGACGGCTCGCAGGTGCGCCTCGGCGACATCGCCCGCATCGAGAAGGACCGCGACAACTACTATTTCCGCTCCCGCTACAACGGCCAGGCCGCCACCGGTCTCGGCATCCGTCTGGCCAGCGGCGCCAACGCGCTCGCCACCTCCGACCTCATCCACCAGGAAGTCCAGCGCCTCTCCCGCTACTTTCCCGAGGGCATGGAAGTTGTCTACCCGATGGACACCGCGCCGTTCGTGCGCATCTCCATCGAGGAAGTCGTGCATACGCTCATCGAGGCCATCGTGCTCGTGTTCCTCGTGATGTTCCTCTTCCTGCAAAACATCCGCGCCACCCTCATCCCCACCATCGCCGTGCCCGTGGTGTTGCTCGGCACCTTCGCGGTCATGGCCATGTTCGGTTTCAGCGTCAACATGCTCACCATGTTCGGCCTCGTGCTCGCCATCGGCCTGCTCGTGGACGACGCCATCGTCGTCGTGGAAAACGTCGAGCGCGTGATGGCCGAGGAAGGTCTTTCGCCGCGCGAGGCCACGAAAAAATCCATGGGCCAGATCACCGGCGCGCTCGTCGGCATCGCGCTCGTGCTCGCCGCCGTCTTCATCCCGATGGCCTTCTTCAGCGGCTCGACCGGCGTCATCTACCGCCAGTTCTCCATCACCATCGCCTCGGCCATGGCGCTGTCCGTCATCATCGCCATCGTGCTCACGCCCGCGCTCTGCGCGGCCATCCTGAAACCCGCCGCGCCCGGCGGGCACGCCGTCAAACGCGGCTTCTTCGGCTGGTTCAACCGCAACTTCGACCGCGGCACCCGCCTCTACGAACGCGGCGTCGGCGGCATCGCCTCGCGCCCCGTGCGCTTCCTGCTCCTCTACGCGCTCATCACCGCCGCGCTCGGCTACACCTTCATGCGCATCCCCAAAGCCTTCCTCCCCGACGAGGATCAGGGCTTCGCGATCATGCAGGCATCCCTCCCCTCCGGCGCCACGCAGGAGCAGACGCTCGCCGTGCTCAAGTCCATCGAGGACTATTTCCTCACGCATGAAAAAGACTCCGTGGAGGCCATCTTCACCGTCGCCGGCTTCAGCTTCGGCGGACGCGGCCAGAACGCCTCGATGGGCTTCGTCAAACTGCGCGACTGGAGCCTGCGCAAACGCCCCGACCAGAAAATCAAAGCCGTCGTCGCCCGCGCCATGGCCCATTTCTCGCAGATGAAAGTGGCCCTCCCCTTCGTGCTCGTGCCTCCCTCCATCCCCGGCCTCGGCACCTCCTCCGGCTTCGAAATGCGCGTGCAGGACCGCGAAGGCATCAGCCACGAAGACTTCGCACGCCAGCGCGACCAGCTCCTCGTCCTCGCCTCGCGCGACCCGAACATCGGGCGCGACGTGCGCTTCAACGGCTTCGAGGACACCCCGCAGTTCCACATCGACGTTGACACCGCCAAAGCCTCCTCGCTCGGCCTCGCCGTCGCCGACATCAACCAGACACTCTCCGCCGCCTGGGCCTCCAGCTATCTCAGCGACTTCGTCGACCGCGGACGCACCAAACGCGTTTACCTCCAGGGCGACGCCCCCTACCGCATGGTGCCCGACGACATCGGCCGCTGGTATGTCCGCAACAACCGCGGTGAAATGGTCCCCTTCAGTGACTTCTCCAACACCCACTGGGAATACGGCCCCCCCTCGCTCGAACGCTTCAACGGCTTCCCCTCCTTCACCATCCAAGGCTCCGCCGCGCCCGGCAAAAGCAGCGGTGAAGCCATGGACGCCATGCGCAACCTCGTCGAAACCGGACTCTCCGGCAACATCGGCCTCGCATGGAGCGGCCTCTCCTACGAAGAACAACTCTCCGGCGACCAGGCGCCCTTCCTCTACGCCATCTCCCTGCTCGTCATCTTCCTCTGCCTCGCCGCCCTCTACGAAAGCTGGACGGTGCCCTTCTCCGTCATGCTCGTCGTCCCCCTCGGCATCATCGGCGCCACACTCGCCGTCCTGTTGCGCGGCCTCACCAACGACGTATATTTCCAAGTCGGCCTCCTCACCACCGTCGGCCTCTCCGCCAAGAACGCCATCCTCATCGTCGAGTTCGCCAAGGACGCCTTCCAAGGCGGCATGGGCATCATGGAATCGGTCTGCTACGCCGCGCGCCTGCGCCTCCGCCCCATCCTCATGACCTCGCTCGCCTTCGGCTGCGGCGTCATCCCCCTGGCCGTCTCCAACGGCGCCGGCTCCGGCTCGCAAAACGCCATCGGCACCAGCGTGCTCGGCGGCGTCGTCACCGGCACCTTCCTGGCGATTTTCTTCGTCCCGATGTTCTTCGTCGTCGTGACAAAACTCTTCCGGGGCAAACGGAAAAAAACCGGGGAAACCAAAGCCTGACAACCAACCTTCCACACCAACTTCAATGAAGACAAAAACCTTAACCCTCGGCGCCGCCGCCCTGCTGCTTGGCGGGTGCAACATGGCTCCGAAATACGAGCAACCGCCGCTGCCCACCGACGCGCAATACGCCGGGGCAGCCGCCGGCAACGCCGCCGCCGCGCGCGACGTCGCCTGGCAGGATTTCTTCGGCGACCCGCGCCTCAAGGCCATCATCGACCTCACGCTCGAAAACAACCGCGACCTGCGCGTCGCCGCGCTCCGCGTCGAGCAGGCCGCCGCGCAATACCGCATCGAGCGCGCCGCGCTCCTGCCCACCGTCGCCGCCTCGGGCGCCTACTCGCGCTCGCGCACGCCCGCGGAGTTTTCGATGACGGGACGGCCCTCGACCGGCAGCCAGTTCACCGTCGGCGCCGGCCTCGCCTCCTACGAAATCGACTTCTTCGGACGCGTCCGCAACCTCAAGGCCGCCGCGCTCGAAAGCTACCTGGCCACCGAAGAGGCGCGCCGCAGCGCCACGCTCTCGCTCATCGCCGGCGTGGCCTCGCAATACCTGGCCGAGCGCGCGCTCGACGAACAACTCGCGATCGCGCAAAACACGCTCAAACTCGTCGGGGATTCGCGCGACCTCATCAAACGCATGTTCGATGCCGGCGCCGGCTCCGAGCTTGATTTGAAAACCGCCGAGACCCAGGTCCACGGCACGCAGGCCAGCGTGGCCGACATCAAACGCCAGCTCGCCCAGGCCCGCAACGCCCTTGTCCTGCTCGCCGGCGCGCCGCTCCCCGCGGACCTCCCCGCGCCGCGCCCGCTCGACGGGCAGGACCTCATCGGCGACCTCCCCGCCGGCGTGCCCTCCGACCTGCTCACGCGCCGCCCCGACATCCTCCAGGCCGAGCACGCGCTCCGCTCCGCCAACGCCAGCATCGGCGCCGCCCGCGCGGCGTTTTTCCCCTCCATCTCGCTCACCGGCTCGGGCGGCTTCGGCAGCGTGGAACTCGACAACCTCTTCAAAAGCGGCTCCTTCATGTGGAGTTTTTCGCCGGGCATAAACGTCCCCATTTTCACCGGCGGAAAACTCAGGGCGAACCTCGAAATCACAAAAGCCAGCCAGAAAATCATGCTCGCGCAGTATGAGAAATCCATCCAGACGGCCTTCAGCGAAGTCTCCGACGCGCTCGCCGCCCGCGCGACCTACGTCGAGCAAATCGAGGCGCAGCAACTCCGCGTCGCCGCGGAACAACGCCGCTACGCCCTCTCCGACCTCCGTTACAAGGAAGGCGTGGACAGCTACCTGACCGTGATCACCGCGCAGCAAAGCCTCTTCGCCGCGCAGCAGGCGCTCGTCCAGGCCCGCTTCTCGCAACTCACCAATCTCGTGAGCCTCTACAAATCGCTGGGCGGCGGCTGGGAAACCCCCCGGTAGCATTTTCCGACGCCCGTTTTTCGACGCTCGATTTCCGGCTTAAATCGACTTAAATCGACTTCCATCGACTTAAGTCGCCCTGAATCCGGCGAACCTCCCAACCTCTCAAACAAAAATCACCACCATCACCAACACCACCACCAACTCTCATGAACTCTCACCAAAACACCCTGCGAATGCTGCGCGAATGCCAGTCGCGTTCCGCGCGCGAACAACAAATCCTGTCCGGCCGCGACTGGTTGTTTGTCACGGCCCTCGTGCAGTTCCTCTCGGCGTTGTTTCCCATCTACCGCTGCGTCATCCACGTCACGCGCACAACGAACGTTAGTGGGACGTTTCAGGAAGACATGGGCATGGCCATCGGCATGTGTGTGGTCAGCATCGTGCTCACGATCCTGTGGTGGTGGGGCAAATACGCGCCCTTCCGCGCCGCATACGCGGCCTTTGCGTTTTATCTGGCGCTGCACATCCTCGTGGCGGTCTTTTATCCGACGGACATGTTCAACGGCATCGCCTCCAAGGTGCTGGTCACGCTTGGCTTGATAATGGCGGTGCGCACAGGCTACCGGCGCCGTCATTCGGGCTGAACGGAAGTGCGGCGACACGAAACACAAACCCGGAATCGCACTCATCATGAATTCTCAAAATCCAAACATCCGTTACACCGAAACACCGGACCGCACCACCGATGCGGGGCCGACAAAACGCGCCGACACACCCGTGTGGTTCTTTACCATCGTGCTCGGGGTGGCAGCCGTCGCCCTCACCGCGCTCGGCGTGCAAACCAAGCCGGCGCTCTCCTGGATTCCCATCGTGGCGCTGGGCCTGCCGTGCGTCTATGGCATATGGAGCATCCACGCGAGTTATCGCGACAGGGTGGCCGCCCCCAAATCGCACAACGTGCTCGCCGGCGAACTCGGCTTCGACCTGCTGGCCACCTGCCGCGGCGTGGTGGCGACGGCGTTTTTTGTGCCCGATTCGCTTGGCCGCTCGGGCCACACGGCATTGTATCTGTTTCTTGAAAACTACATGTCGCGCCATCGCGTGGTGCATGTGCGTTTCGGACATCTCCCCTGCATCGGACGCCCCGAGGCCACGTATGAAACCTTCCATCTCGCGGCGGGGCAGGCGGCGGTCTACACGATGCCCGTGCGCGCGAAACCCGACATCGCCACGGGCTATCACCGCCTGTCGGTGCAAATCACGGTCGACCAGCCCGCGGGCGTGGGACAAAAACTGGCCGGCGCGCGCCTGCGCATCCACGACATGCACAAACTGCGTTTCGCGGCGCCGTTCGAGCTTGCCGCCGGACGCCCCGAAACGACCGAAGACCAGCCCGCGCTGCCGAAACCGCGTTACGTCTCGCTCGCCTCAATCAGCGAAAAAGAACCCAACATCGAGCGCCTGCACGATTTGGCCGGGACGGTGTGATTCAAAATTTCGCTCGCGCTCGCAAACGGTGGAGCAGGCGGGAGCGGCAGATTGCACCACTTCCTGCACTTCCATGCCGCTCCTGCCTGCTCTACGACGGGCGGGGCGTCGCAGTTGCCGGGGCTTTGCCGTGGGAGTAATCGAAAAAATCGGGTGGCAGCTCGCGGAATGTTCCCGGCGCGAGGGTTTCCAAGGTGAGTTCGCCGAATCGTTCGCGGTGCAGCGCGAGGACTTCGCATCCCTGGCTTGCGAGCATGCGGCGCACTTGATGATAACGTCCCTCGGTCAGCGTGAGTTCCGCCGTGTGCGGGTCAAGGATGCGCAGGCGCGCGGGCTGGCACGGCTCTTTTTCACCGTCGAGGACAAGCGTGCCTGATGCAAACAGGCCGGTCGCGGCCGGCGGAATCGGGGTCGCAACGGTGGCGCGGTACACTTTGGGCACTTTGTGTTTTGGCGAGGTGAGGCGGTGTACGAGCGGCGTCAGGTCGGTCAGCAAAAGGAGGCCGCTGGTGTCTTTGTCGAGGCGGCCGATGCTTGTCACTTGCGGATTGCGCGCCCGCCAGCGTTCGGGGAGCAGCGAATAGATGTTCGGACCTTCGCGCGGATCGTGCGAGCATACGAGGCCGGCGGGTTTGTTGAGGATAAGCAGGAGGCCGTCCGGGTGATCCAGCGGGGCGCTGTCAACAAGCACGTCG
>JAISGL010000404.1 GCA_031263125.1 Opitutaceae bacterium
GAGCGCCGCGGCGTCGGGCGCGCCTTCAAGCGACTGGCCGATGAAGCCGGTGAGCGCCTGGTTGCGGCACACGCCGGCCTCGCACACGGCTCCGTGATCAATGGCCGACCGGACGAGGCGCCGGGCGACTTGGGCCAGATCAGCGGCGGAGGCTTCCCAGTGACCGCGCTGCGCGGCGCCAAGCAGGTTGGAGAGGAGCACTTGTTGCGCGTGGGGATTGTGGCGCTCGAAAAAGGCGTCGAGATCGAGGCCGAGTTTGTCGTCGACATAGACGGCTTTCACCTCCGCCCAGTCGGCGGTGCCGACGGTCTGGGTGGCGGCGCTGTCCCACAAATCGAGATGATCGGTCATGAACATCATGGTCCGCGCCCCGTCGTAGCCGTGGGCCTTCATTTCGTTGAGCCATTTCGGGTTGAAATAACGCGCGCGCAATTCGGTTTGGAGCGCGCGGGCGGCGGGTTCGATGGAGGTGTCGCGCGCGTCGCGCAGGTTGCTCACGTAAAGATCGACGTCGCGTCCGGTGACGGCTTTGGCGGCGAGGTTGAGGCCGCCGAGAAACCCTGCCGACATGGGATGGTCGAGCAGGCCGTTGACATTGCCGGTGCGTGGAAGCGTGGCGGCGTCAATCGCGCCGACGTTTTGCTCAAAGGCGGCGCGGGCCGGCTCGCCGTAAAGACCGCCGCCATAGGCGTGGCTCAGGCGGCGGGTGTAAAGATCGGCCATGCGGGCTTCGTCCCCCCGCCGGTCGCCGGACTTGGCGAGAAACTGGATGCCCGGCGAATAGGCGTTGGGCGCGGGTGAGAACACGCGGGCGAGCGCGAGGGCGCCGGCCCGGGCGGGATCGGCGCCGAGCAGCTTGAGTTTTTTCTCCGTGGCGCCGGTGGCAATGGACACGGGATTGCCGGCCTCGGGGCTGGCCGCGGCCATGCGCACGGCGGCGGCGATAAGATCAATTTTGTCGGGATAACCGTCGCGGTAGGCGCCGCTGGTGGTGACGAGCACGTCGACGCGGGGCCGCCCCAGTTCTTCGCGGGGGATAAGCTCCACGCCGGTGACTTGTCCGCGTTCGTTGCGGACGGCGCGGGTCCCCAGGAGGTGGAGAATCTGGGCTTCGGTCACGCCGTTATTCCTGGCGATTTCGGCGGACCAGAGGACAAAGGCGAGCTTGGCGGGGTAGGCTCCGCCGTGTTTTTCCCGGTGCGCGGCAATCAGTGCCCCGGCCTGTTTCACGCCGATAGCCTCGGCTTCGGGTGTCGGCACGGCGGACTGGTCGAAGTTGTAGAGCGAGCGGCCCGGCGGGACCGAATCCGGACGCCGGATCGGCTCGTCCATCGGACCGGGATCAATATAAGAGCCTTCGAGCGCGGCAAGCAGCGAGGTCAGTTCGCGCGGAGCCTCGCGGAGGCGTCCGGCGTAATCGGCGGCGAGTTTTAATTGCGCCCCGGCTTCCGGGGTGACGGCGCAACCGTGCGCGGCGAGCGCCACGGCTGGAGCGGCGCCGTCCGTGACCACCGCGGCCACCAGGGCGCGGGCAATTTCGCCGGACACCGGCGTCGCATCGGCGGGCCGGGCGGAACGGGAAAGTGTGTCCAAAAAATCGTGACCGAGCATGGCGGTGACCATGTCGGAGAGCGCGGGGCCGGAGGGAATCCCGCCGAGCACCCGGGCGCCGTGCGGCGCGTGGGCACGCTCCAGGTCGGCCAGATAACGGCGCAACGTTTCCACGAGTTCGTCGAACGGGGCGGTGTCGGTGTCGAGCGGAGCGAGGGCGCGGTCGAGTCCGTTGCGGACGATTTCTTTTCGGATCACCGGTTCGGCCTGCGCGCGCAGCACGGGATCGGGCTGCTCCTCGTGGCGGGCGAGCTGGGCCTTCAATCCGGCGAGCGGGAGTCCGGCGCCGGCGGGCGTGACGATGTTGTACCAGCTTACGGTCTGGGCCATGGCTTTGCGCTTGTTGCCGGCGCCGCCGTTCGCGCCCAGACGCTCGGGGTGGATGTGCGGGAGATTTCCCAGCAAAATGCCGATGTGGTCGTCCGCCGCCTTGCCGGGCTGGAGCGCGATATTGGAGAAGAGGCTGACCCAGGCGTCGGCTTTCCATTCGCGTTGGAGCCAGAGGAAGAATGCGAGATACTGGTGATGGGGCGGCAGGGCGCCGGCTGACATGAGCGCGCGGTTGCCCTGAAGGTAGCCCCAGTCGGGATGCGGGGCGATGAGGATGTTGCCGAGCTGGATTTTCGGGATGACGAGGAAACGGTTTCCGGCGGCGTCGGTATGCACCATGATGTCACCCGGCGGAGGTCCCCACATTTCGATGATTTCCGCGCGGCGGGCGGCGGGCAGCGCGTCGAACCAGGAGCGGTAAAGCGCCTCCGGCAGGAGCGCGACCCCGGCATTTTTCACGCGCGCGGCAAGTTCGCCCGGCGCCCAGTTGCCGACGTTCGAGGTTTCCCGTGACATCCGCGCCACAAGGCTGTCGCGATCGGGCAATGCGTCCGGTCCCGTGTCGTAACCGCGCACCCGCATTTCGCGCAGCAGGCTCACCAGACTGGCAGGCACGTCGAGAAAATCGTCCGGATCGCCGCCGACACCGGCCTTGCCTCCGCCTTCGCTCCAGTAGGTGAAGACGACGCGTTTTTCCGCGTTGCGGGCGCGGTGCAACTTTGCCCAGGCGAGGGCGCGGCCGGCGCGCCATTCGATTTGGGCGGGGAACGGGACATTGCGGCGATCCGGTCCGTCCGCGTCGTTTTTTCCGGCCACCACCATCGGCTCGATGCTGCCCGCGCGTTCCGCCTGGACGACAAAAGGCGTCAGGCCCGGATGGATGGCGCCGGGCGCGTCCGCAAACTGCCGTTCCGTCAGCCGGTATTGGGTGAGCGCCCCGAGAACGGGGACATTCAGCCGCCGCAACGGGGCCAGCCGCGCCTCTTCGTTTTGGTCGCTGATGAAACTCTCCCCCATGGTGAGCAGCGCGTCGATGACGGGCTTCCCGTCGCGCATGAGCAGGGCGGCGAAATCCGGGCTGCCCCGCCGCATGAGCGGGAGCGCGTTATGCCCGCGTTTTTCAATCGCCCGCACAAGCGCATCGACCTGGGCGTGATTGCCCGTGCGATACGTCGTCATGTGGAAATAAATGCCGATGGTAAGCCTGTCCGGATCGAAGCTGTGCGCGCCCGGTTCGCCCCGGCGCCGGCCGTACCAGACGAGGGCGTCTTCCAGGGTGGAAAAAAAAGCGGGGGCGTCGGGATGATAAAACGCGACCGGCGGATACACGATGGGCGCGGGGGCCTCGCCGCCGGGAAGCGGGCGTCCGAGCACCCGGGTCAGGAGATAGCGCACGAGCGCACGGTAGTTGTCCTGCGAGGCGTTGGCCCAGTAGATTTCAAGCCAGGGGTGCCCGGCCAGCGGGACGTTGCCGGCCAGTCTGGCCGTGGGATTGACCACGACGATCTTTGTCCGGTCTTTCGCCGCAACAAAACGGGCGAGGGATTCCCCGGTCTCGTCGGCGCCGTCAATGAAGATAAGATCAAACGAACCGGGATCGACATCCGGCGTGAGGGAGTCGCCGCCTGCCCCCGGCGCAAACAGCGACAGCTCAACCTCGGTCGCGAGCGGTGCGGTCGCGCGCCGGATAATATCAGGTTCGATGCCTTCGCCACCTGCATAAACAAAGGCCATGCGCGCCGGCCCGGCAAAAAGCAGGGAGTGGAAAAGGAAACTTGCGGACAGGGCGAATAATAATCGGGTCATGTTGGAAAGAGGTGGGAAAGGGAATGGGAATGGGAAAGAGGATGTCCGGAGTGAAATCATGGCGTGTCGTTTTCGGGCACATAAACGACCTGGCCGTTGGCGAGACGGTAGGCGGTGCCGAGGCGCGTGCCCTGGCCGGAGAGATTTTTGCCGGTGACTTTTTGCACCTTAATCTCCGCGCCTTTTTTCGTGATGATTTCGGTTTCGCCGCCGGCGGTGGTTTTCACGAGCGTGACCTCGGAGTTTTTGTCGAGGAAAGTGCCGGCGGAAAAAAGCGCGAAGAGCGCGATGAGCAGCGCGACGATGAATGCGACGCTTACGTCGAAGAGATTCGCGATGCCGGCGAGCGGGTCCTCGTCCTCGCCGGGAGCGGGGCTGTGGGCGGCGTGGCGCGGTGCGGCGTGGCGCGGGGTTGCGTGGCGTGTGTGTTGGACGAAGCGCATGGTGGAAAAGTTCTGAAAACCTGAAGTTCTGAAGGCTGAAAATCCGGAGGCTGGTGGTTACTGTTTTTTTCAGGCTTTCAGATCTTCAGGTTTTCAGGTTTTGGGCGGTAGCGCAGGAGGTGCTCGGCGTGGAAGGCGAGGGCCTCGCTGTCGGCGCGCACCCAGCTTTCGCGGGCGGCGGCGATGAGGTAGGCGGTGACGCTGATGCTCAGGCCGATGACCGTGGCGGCGAAGGC
>JAISGL010000330.1 GCA_031263125.1 Opitutaceae bacterium
AGCGCCGCGTCGATGAATTTTGGAAAGCTGCTGGCAGCTTTTTTGCGCTTATTTATCCGGCTGCTGTTTGGGAGCAACCCCTCGCCGAGGCCGCTGTGTTTATCGCACGCCGCCTAAAACGCCTTTTTCAGGATCGACTAATGAGCCTCCATGCCAAAATACCTTTCCTTTCAGGCTTTTCCGTCGGGCTGATCTTGTGGCGACACTGTCAAGGAACTTGCCGCTCTTCCGTTCACGGCGCGGCGCCAATTGGCTCACAGCAAATCCACCAAGTCCTTGGGCGTTCCATTGGGATGATAAACGGCGGTGAACGCCGGGGTCTGTTTTGCCGGAGGCTGGATGCCCCAGCGTAAGTCGCTCACCACGCGCGTTGATACCTCCACGGGGGAGAAGCCGATGAAATCCACCTCCACACGCCGGTGATGAAAATATGGCACCCGTATCGGTCCGCGACAAAATGCCAGCCTCGCCTGTTTGAGCACATGCTCCATTATTATCGGTTCGCCATTGCATATCGTCTCCGCTCCCAATTGGTCGAGAAATGCCACTGCGCAGCGTCTTGGCGGAAGCTGCTTTACTTCGTCGAATATCTTTTGTGCCACGCCTGGTATTAACTTTGTTTTTAACCCGCGCGTTTCGAGTATCGTTGTGAAGCTCTGCATGGCACGTTTCGACGGCAGGTATAGCGGCTCGGGTATGATCACATGCCGTATTCCCGATTCCATCCACATCGCGGCCATCTCCGCATAGGCTCGCGTCCAGTCCTGCAAATACATTGGCATCGTGATGCTTGTCGGATTGTCCGCCGGATGTAACAGGATTTGTTTGATGCCGTGATCCTTCAATGCCAGCAGCGTTTGGTTGGCCAGCGGATGCGGCGTATGCCATATGATATAATCCAGCCGGTGTTGCAATAGCCGCCGCGCAAAATCAGGGCTTGTCGCCTCCGTGTCGCGGAAGAATATAATATCCGCAAGGAACCCGTGCGCGCGCAGCCGCTCCTCCAGTTCAAAATACAGCCCCCGTGAATACGGGGACACCACGATTGCATGCAGCCAGATCGGCAGCCCCACAATCGCCCGCACCGGATCGCGCGGCGACGCCGAGCGGCCTTCCAATATTGTCTGCGAGCCGCGGATGCGGTTTAGCAAACCCTCTTTTTCAAGCTGTTCGTACGCGATCGCCACGGTTCGCAACGGCAGTCGGAAAAACGACGTGATCTGCCGCATCGAATAAAACGCCTGCGATTCGTTCCCCTGCATTTTTTTCGCGGCTTTGCGCAAAAGGGCCAGAATCGCAGCCTGACGGTTGGCCTGCGGGTCCAACGCGTGAAACGCGGCGACGTATTCCTGAATGGAGGGAAGATCGCGGATAACTTGTTTGCGCGCCATAATTCCTTTAAAATGTATCATGTCTCCCTGTTGGCAAGAGCACGTTCAATCACCCTGTCGTAATGGTGTCATGAAACACTCCGCTCGCGGCAATTTCCCGGCCAATGGACATTTTCCATACACTTTATGACGGCTTGGCCCGCGCCGGCTCTTTGCCCAAACATCGGCATCTCTTCGCATTTTCCAATCCATCCACGACCAATGTGAATACACGTGCCGCACAGTTCCTCCGGTTTGCCGCCCTCGCGGGGCGTGCGCGCTGCGCGCTGTGTCAGTTTCGTCCGCTCTCGAATGGGCCGTTCCTGCCGCGCTTTCCTTTGCCGACGGTGTTTCCGCCGCGCCGCCCGGCACGCAGGCGCTTCGCAAAACACTTCCGCGGCACGGGGAACGTCTCGCATTCGGCGCTCCCTGTCACATTCCCGCCACCGGCGATTCCGCCAGCCTCCGGCAAACCGCGCGCAATCCCCGGTCATATTTTCCGTGACGCCATGAAAGAATCTTCACCACCCTCGTTGAAGCCGCTGGGAACGGCGCCATGATGCCGGCCGGGTTACACAGCCATTCCGGTCTGGCAACAGCCACCCGTGAAGCGTGCGATGGTCCGGCGTGGCCCGTCGCGGCACCGCCCCGCCGCTTCCCTGCATGATACAGATGCTATAACTTTATATTCATTGATGAATACCGACTCTCCCGGCAATGCCCTTCTCCATCATGCGTCACCACGCACACTTGATGCCATCAAAGACAGCATCCGCCGCCGTGTTGAATTTCTTTATCCTGACGCCGCATCCGGCGACATAACGACCCAGCTCATCACTCTCGCTCTGGATTACAGCAAACGCATCGCCACCTGTGCCTCCGGATGGTCTCATCGCGACGCTCTCCTTATCACTTACGCCGATACCATCTGCGAAAACGGCCTCGCGCCCTTGCATGTGCTTGACCACTTCCTTTCCACGCACATTGGCGACGCTGTTACCCTCGTGCATCTGCTTCCCTTCTTTCCGTTTTCGAGTGATGATGGATTTTCCGTCATCGACTATCGTGAGGTTCGTCCCGAACTTGGTTCCTGGTCCGATATTCTCAAGCTCGCCACGAAATACCGCATCGTGACGGATGCCGTTGTCAATCATGTTTCGAAACACAGCCGCTATATGCAGGGTCATTGCGCCGGTGACCCCGACTATGAAGACTTTGTCATCACACTTGATCCGGGCGCCAACACCCGCCAGGTGCTCCGCACGCGCAACCTCCCGCTTCTCCATCCCAACGTGACCAGGCGCGGCTTGGAATATTTCTGGACCACCTTCTCCCCCGACCAGGTTGACCTCAACTTCAAGAATCCGAAAGTCCTCGTCGAGATGACCTCGGTTTTGTTATTTTATATACAAAACGGCGCCTCCGTTCTCCGCCTCGACGCCATCCCTTACCTTTGGAAGGAAATCGGCACCTCCTGCGCACACCTCCCGCAAACGCACGAAATAATAAAACTCTGGCGTGACATAATCGACATTGCGGCCCCGCATGTCCTTCTCCTCACCGAGACCAATGTCCCGCACGATGAAAACCTCAGCTATTTCGGCAACGCTGGCAACGAGGCTCAGATAATATATAACTTCACCCTGCCTCCGCTCCTGCTTTGGAGCCTCCACTCCGGGGATGCCTCCCCCCTCACGCAAAGTGCGCGCACTCTCGGCTATATAAGTCCGCGCGCCACATATCTCAACATCACCGCCACGCACGATGGCATCGGGATGCGCCCCACCGAGGGCATCTTGCGGGAATCCCAACGCGACGAGCTTTGCGAGCTTGCCAGACGCCATGGTGGCGACATCACCGGCAAGACCAATCCCGACGGTTCCCTCTCCGTATATGAACTCAATATAACCTATTTTGACGCCATCAATAATCCTAACGATACGACAGTTCCCCTCTCCGTCCAGATCGACCGCTTTATACTGTCGCAAGCCGTCCCCATGGCGCTTATGGGAATTCCCGCATTTTATCTTCCCTCGCTTCTCGGCTCCCGCAATGCCGCCGGTCTTGTCGCTCAAACCGGGCACCCGCGCAGCATCAACCGTCCCTCATTCGACATGTCCTCGTTGACCGCCGAACTCGCGGCGCCGGGCAACCTGCGTGCGGTTGTGTTTGGCCGCCTCCGGGCGCTCCTGCGGATTCGGTCCGGACTGGACGCCTTTCACCCCGATGCGGCGCAGGAGATCATCGATCAGGGGCCTTCGCTTTTCCTCGTCCGTCGCGAATCCCGCAAACCCGCGCAAACCATCATTGCCGCGCATAATGTCACCGCCCGCTCCGCCGCGATCGCCCTTCCCGCCGGCCGCTGGCATGACGCCATCACCGGCGAAACTGCCTCCGGCCAAACCGCCCTCCCTGCCTATGCCATTCGCTGGTATGTGCGCTCCTCCTGAGCGCCGGAATCTGGAATTTGAAACCATGAAACACCGGTTCATCCTCGCCACCCTCGTTTTCTGCGCCGCAAACCTCTTTGCGCATGCGCAGAAATCCGTCCCCGTTCTCCGTCCGGGAGACCTCGTCGCCGTCTGCGGCGACTCCATCACCGAGCAGAAACTATATTCATTATATAACAAAACACTCGCCGCCCTCCACGACGCCGCCCGGCCAAAACCGAGCGGGAAGTTCGTGTTCAATAAATTAAAACACACCTATGCCGGCATTTAAGGCTGGATTTCCATCTTCAAAAAACATTCATTTTTTCACTATGCTTTCCCATGTCGGCCACTGATACACGCATCCCCATCGCCATTGTTGGCCTCAACTTTGGCCGTCACATCGTCGGCCAAATTCTTGCCGGTTCCGGCGTGCCCCACGTGCGCCTCGCCGCCCTCTGCGATATCGACCGCGACCGCGCCGAAGCCATCGCGCAAAAACTGCCGCCCGCGCACCCGCCCGTCCCCATCCATACCGACATCCAACCGATCCTCGACAACCCGGCGATCCCTGCCATCGGCCTCTTCACTGGCCCCGTCGGACGCGCCGCGCTCATCCGCCAGATCATCCATGCCGGCAAAGACGTTCTCACCACCAAACCCTTCGAGGCCGATCCCGACGCCGCACTCGCCATCCTCCGCGAAGCCCGCGTGCTTGGCCGTGTCATCCACCTCAACTCCCCCGCGCCTCTCCCCGTGCCCGACATTGCCCAAATCCGGCGCTGGCATCGCGAATACAACCTCGGCGCTCCCATCGCCGTCCGCGCCGAAACCTACGCCCACTACCGGGAACACCCCGATGGCACCTGGTATGATGACCCGCAAAAGTGCCCCGCCGCCCCTATCTTCCGCCTCGGCATCTACCTCATCAACGACCTCATCCAGCTCTTTGGCCCCGTCGTAGAGACTCACATCCTCCAAACCCGCCTCTTCACCAAACGCCCCACCACTGACAACGCGCAACTCTCTCTCCGCTTTGAGAACGGCGCACTCGGCAACATCTTCGCCTCCTTCTGCATCAACGATGGCGACCACTACCGCAACACGCTCGCGCTCAATTACGAAAACGGCACCATCTACCGCAACTGCGGTCCCGGGCGTGCCGGCGCAAAAAGCGAACTTGCCCTCGTCATGCAGCGCGATGGACGCCGCGAAATCATCGCCCGCGTCGAAGTCGGCGGCGGCAGCGGCGCGTATCAATGGGAAACCTTCGCCCGCGCCGTCCGCCGCGAGCTTTCCCCTGACTCGCCCGACCTCGTGACGCCCGAACAAATCACCGCCGGACTTCGCGTTATCCAGGCGATTACAAAACAGTCCCAATAAAACCTTCGTGTTTATTCGCGCTCATTCGCATTCATTCGCGCCCATTTGTGGGCAAAAAACAAATACCGTCGCTAAAATGATCACCGTTCCACCCGCCCCATCCCGCGCCTTCCGCACCATCGAGCACACCGCCGATCTCGTCATCGTCGGCGGCGGGCTTTCCGGAACATGCGCCGCCATCGCCGCCGCGCGCCACGAATGCGATGTCGTCCTCATCCAGGATCGCCCTGTCCCCGGCGGAAATTCATCCAGCGAGGTTCGCCTCTGGGTCCTCGGCGCCACCGTGCACATGACCACCAATAATCGCTGGGCGCGCGAAGGAGGCATCATCAACGAGATCATGCTCGAAAACCTCTGGCGCAACCCCGGCGGCAACCCCGTCATCTGGGACTCCATTCTCCTCGAAAAACTCGCTGCCGAACCCCGCGTCACCCTCCTCCTTAACACCGCCTGCCACGCCTGCGAAAAACACCCCGGCGACGAAACCCGCATCGCCTCCGTTACCGCCTTCAACTCTCAGACAGGCACCCTCCACCTCGCCCGCGCCCCGCTCTTTTGCGACGCCTCCAGCGACGGCGTTCTTGGCTTTCTCGCCGGAGCCGCTTTCCGCATGGGCGCCGAATCGCGTGAGGAGTTTGGCGAGGCTTTTGCCCGCTCCGACGACTTCGGACGCCTTCTTGGTCACTCCATCTATTTCCAATCCCGCGATGCCGGCCACCCCGTGCCCTATGTCGCTCCCTCCTTTGCGCTCAAGGGCGGCGAAGTCGAAAGGCAAATCCCCCGTTACAGGCAAATCTCCGGCACCGACCACGGCTGCCACCTCTGGTGGCTCGAATGGGGCGGACGCCTCGATACCATCCACGACACCGAAAAAATAAAATGGGAACTCTGGCGTGTCGCCTACGGCATCTGGGATTATATTAAAAATTCCGGCAAATTTCCCGAATCGGCCAATCTCGTCCTCGACTGGATGGGGCTCATTCCCGGCAAGCGTGAAAGCCGCCGCTTCGAAGGCGATTATATATTGTCACAACGCGACATCGTCGAACGCCGCCGCCATCCCGACGCCGTCGCCTACGGCGGCTGGTCCATAGACCTCCATCCCGCCGACGGCCTCTACGCCTCCGTCGCCGGTTCGCATCATGTTTTCCCCAAGGGTATCTATACAATTCCCTACCGCTGTTATTATAGCCGCAATATAAACAACCTCTTTCTCGCCGGCCGCATCATCAGCGCCTCGCATGTCGCCTTCGGCTCCACCCGCGTCATGTGTACCTGCGCCCTTGGCGGACAGGCCATCGGCACCGCCGCCGCCCTCTGCAAAAAACTCGGCTCGCTCCCCCGCGCCCTTGGCACAGGAGACACCCTTGCGCGTCTTCAGCTCCAACTCCTCCGCGATGGCCAGCACCTCCCCGGACGCCCGCTT
>JAISGL010000066.1 GCA_031263125.1 Opitutaceae bacterium
GCGGGGCGCATGGCGATTTTCGGATTGTCGGCGCGGAAGAGGATGGTGAAGGCGGGGCGGAAGGGGCTGAATGCGGAGATGTCGGCGGAGGTGGCGCCAGCGGGGGCGACGGTAGCAGCGGGGGCGATGGTTACAGCGGAGGCGACGGTTGCGGCGGAGGCGACGGTTGCGGCGGGGGCGACGGTAGCGGCGGAGGCGACGGTTGTGGCGGAGGCGACGGTTATGGCGGGGGTGATGGTAGCGGCAGTGTCAGCGGCGGCGGCGGCGGCGGCGGCGCGCCGGGCCGGGACAAACGCGAGGAGCAACGAGGCTCCCAGAATGAGTGGGTGCAGGCGCAAGACGAGGTGGATGCGGTTGGCTAAGAATGTCATTTTTGCTGGCTGTGTGCTGGGTGGTTGTGCGTTGGCTGCGTAGTGACTGTGTATGGCTGTTTTTCAGGAAAAGAGATGGACTGCGGAGATGTGTTGCGGAAGTGCGTTGCGGAGATGTGCTGCGAAAATGCGCGAGTGCGGCGGGGATTTGCAGTCATGCAGCGAGGCATTGCAAAGACAGAAAATGTCAACAGTTGACCAGCAAACCGTTGATTTTAACGCGAGGGTGCGCCGGGGGGGGATGCGCCGGGCGTTCAACGGTTGACCGGCGGGCGGGTTGCCGCCGGGCGGCGCGCGGGATTTGGTGCGCGGCAAATCCAAAAAGACATGTCCGTCCATCCGTTTCCCATGATTATGAAAACCTCGTTTGCCGTTGTTTTTCGCGCCGCGTTTGCGAGCGCGTTGTTGTTTGCGCCGGTGTCGTTGCGCGCCGACGCGAAGCCGGGATATCTTGACGGGGGCAAGCCGCCCGACGCGCGCGCCGAGGATTTGCTGGGGCGGCTGACCTTGGAGGAGAAGGTCGCGCTCTGCCACGGCGACAGTTATTGGAGCAATCCCGGCGTGCCGCGACTCGGCGTGCCCAAGCTGGTTCTCTCCGATGGTCCGCACGGCGTGCATGAGGAGCGTCTCGAACACGGGTGGAAGACAGCGGGCCGGAGCGATGACTTCGTGACGGATTTGCCCGCGGGCATGGGGCTTGCGGCCACGTGGAATGCCGGACTGGCGCAGCGTTACGGCGAGGTGCTGGGCGCCGAGGCGCGGGCGCGCGGCAAGGGCGTCATTCTCGGGCCGGGCGTCAATATCGCGCGCACGCCGTTGTTCGGGCGCAATTTCGAGTTTTTCGGCGAGGACCCGTATCTGGCGGCGCGCATCACGGTGCCGTATATTCGCGGTGTGCAGTCGCAGGGCGTGGCGGCATCCGTGAAACATTTTGCGGTGAACAACCAGGAAATCGGGGCGCGCGAAGGCATCGATGCGGTTGTCGGCGAGCGCGCGTTGCACGAGATTTATCTGCCGGCTTTCAAGGCCGCGGTGCAGGAGGCGGGCGTGCTCACGGTGATGGGCGCTTACAACAGCGTGAACGGCGAGCAGGCTTGCGAGAGCGACACGTTGCTCAACCGGATTTTGAAAAAGGAATGGGGGTTCAGGGGGCTTGTCGTGTCGGATTGGGGCGGCGCGCACACGACGATGGGCGCGGCGCTCGGCGGCCTCGATCTTGAGATGAGCGGCTGGCCGGGGCGCGAGTATGACGGGATGCACCTCGGGCGCGCGTTTCGCGAGGCGGTCCGCGACGGCAGGATTCCGGAGGCCGTGCTTGATGACAAGGTGCGGCGCATTTTGCGCGTGATGATCAGCATCGGATTACTGGATGCGGCGGACGGCACGCGTCCCGCCGGGGCGATGAACACGCCGGCGCATCAGGCGGTGGCGCGGCAGGTGGCGGAGGAGGGCATCGTGCTGCTGAAAAACGAGGGCGGATTGCTTCCGCTCGATTTGAAAAAGATTTCCCGCGTGGCCGTCATTGGGGGCAACGCCGGCAAAAAACATTCGCCCGCGGGCGGCGGGCTTCCCGGAGGCGGGAGTTCGGCGGTGAAGCCGCTCCATGAAATCACACCGGTCGAGGGATTGCTGGCGCGACTTGGCGCGCAGGGCGTGACAGTCACGCATGCGCCGGGCTACAGCGCCGATGCAGCGGGCGCGGAAGGCGTGTCGAAGCTGGTCGGCGCGTCAGGCGAAACGAGCATCACGGGCGAAGGCGGCGCGGCGGGCGCGACCAGCGCGGTGGGCGCGGCGGGTGCGGCGGGCGCGGTGGACGCGGCGGGCGCGGTCAGCGCGGCAGGCGCGGCGGGCGCGGCGGGCGCGGTCAGCGCGGCGGTTTTGCGGGAGCGCGCTGTCGCCGCGGCGAAGGCGGCGGACGCGGTCATTTATGCGGGTGGTTTTGATCATTCGGTGGAAACCGAGATGAAGGATCGCGTGGATATGTCGCTGCCGCATGGGCAGGTGGAATTGATACGCGCGCTTGTCGCGGCGAACCCGCGCACGGTGGTTGTGCTCATCGGCGGTTCAGCGATGGAGATGGACGCGTGGGTGCGCGATGCGCGCGCGGTGTTGTTCGCGCCTTATGGTGGAAGCGAAGGCGGCGCGGCGCTTGCGCGCATTTTGTCGGGCGATGCGAACCCGTCTGGAAAACTGCCGGTGACGCTGGCGCGCCGTTTGGAGGATTACGCGCCGCATGCGGACGGGGATTCCACATCATATCCCGGCACAAAGGAACGCGTGTGGTATCGCGAGGGGATTTTTACCGGTTATCGTTTTTTTGATGCGCGCGGGATTGAGCCGCTGTTTTGCTTCGGGCACGGGCTGTCTTACACGCAATTCCGGCATGATGATATGCGCGTCGGACGCATCGGGGGGGAAGGTGCGTTTAATGTGAGTTTTCGTCTGACGAACACCGGCGTCCACGCGGGCGCGGAAGTCGCGCAGGTTTATGTTTCGCAAAAGAACCCGCGGATCGAACGCCCCGTGCGCGAATTGAAGGGATTTGCGAAAGTGTTTCTCAAGCCCGGCGAATCGCGCGACGTGACGATAACGTTAAAGGCGGATGCGTTTGCGTATTACGATGCCGGGAAATCCGCGTGGGTGACGCCCGCCTGCGAATACGTTGTGGCGGTTGGCAGTTCATCGCGGGATATCCGGCTGGAGGCGCCGGTGGCGCTGGAGTGACGGAACGCATGCCATTTCCCGGTCAAAGATATGACAATTCGCCTGCGCAGAATGGCGCTCCGTCCGGAAGCGCCTTTCGGTATTAATGAGCAGGTGCAACAAAAGGGGGGGCAGGGTTTTGCCTTTTGTCGTTTTGTCATGAGCAGTTTCAGGTGGCTTTACAGCGCACCCTTTTTCCGCTTTTTTCCGGCCATGCTTGCAATCAGTTTATCGATTCATTTCCGCCAACCGCAAAAAGAAAACCTGGCACCGTTGCCTTCCTCTGGTTTCGGAGGTCTCGGAGAGACTTCCCTGCCGTCTTCGGCCATTTTTCAAACCACTCTTATATGAAAATCACAACTAACAAAATGAAACGACTCCTGATAATACTGTCATTCGCACTCCTCACGTGCCTGTCCGGGTGCAAGAGTGTTGCTATAAAATCATTAATCCAAGAAGCCAGGCAGGGAAACGCAACGGCGCAATACGAACTTGGCGTCTTGTATGAAAACGGATGGGGTGTAATCAGGCACTCCAGCGTTGCTGCGAACTGGTATCGCAAGGCAGCGGAACAGGGGCACGCGGAGGCGCAAAATAATCTCGGATTTATGTATTCAAGTGGGTTTGGCGTGCTCAAAGACAATACCGAGGCAGTGAAATGGTATCGCATGGCGGCGGAACAGGGGCATGCGGAGGCACAAAATAATCTCGGACTTATGTATTCGAATGGGCGTGGCGTGATCAAGGATAATACCGAGGCAGTGAAATGGTATCGTATGGCGACGGAACAGGGCAATGCGAACGCTCAATACAATCTCGGTGAAGAATATAGAACCGGTCAGGGTGTGCCTCGGGACGAGGTCATGGCGATAAAATGGTATCACATGGCAGACGAACAGGGGCATGTGGACGCAAAAAACATACTCAAAAAATATGACAAATTCGAGGAATATCTAAAAAAAGCCATGCAGGGGGACGCAAAGGCGCAATATGATCTCGGTTACATATATGACTATGGCGCCACAGGTGTGGCCCAAAACCATGACGAGGCAAGGAAATGGTATCTCATGGCCTCCGAGCAAGGCGAGACGCAGGCTCAATACAAACTTGGTTTTAATTATAATTATGGACATGGTGTGATCCGAAACATCACTGAAGCATTAAAGTGGTATCGCCTTGCGGCTGACCGGGGGCACGAAAGGGCGAAAACACAACTTGCTCTTCTAAATTATTTTGAGGAAACCCGCCAAAAGGCCGGAGAGGGGGATGCGCAGGCGCAATACGAGCTGGGCCGCATATACGAACAAGGCGCGGGTGTGAGCAAAGATACCGCGGAGGCTCAAAAATGGTATGGTTTGGCTGACAGGCAGGGATACACGGAGGCCAAAACTGCGCTCGTCAGCATGAAATACGACGAAATAGTGGAGAAACTGCGCGCCGAGAACGAGAGACTTGTGCGTGCGCTGCAAGCGGAGAATGAGCAACAAGTCAGAGAACTGCGCTCGGAAAACGAGCGGCTCGCCCGTGAACTGCGTGAGGAAAATGAGCGCCTTCAGCAGGAGCGCCGCGCCCAGCATAACAGCGGGTCTCACTAAGCACGGCCACCGTCACGAAACGGAATGAAAAGGGATGGCCGAAAGTGAATCCAAGTTTGCTGCGGAGCCAGGATGGCCTCTCTTGATTCGATGCTGAATCCGATTCAAGCAACACGACAGAACGAGCCTATTTACCAATGATAATCAGTCCTTTAATAGAGGGCGGAATCCTTGTGGCGTTGTAATGCACGTGGATGTGAAGCCGGTATATTATCACGTTTTCCGCAACGACATCGCAGAGTTGATCCCTTGGCGTGATGCAACTGCGAAAAAGCTTTTCCCCGGCAATATACTTGATGGAATCATCCACCAATGATGAGCATTGCGATAGTATTTCCGGTCATTCTGGCTGTCATTTTAATCGTTGGCAGCCTGTGGTTTGCGCTATCACACAAGGAAAGCGGTTATGCGATATTCGGGGTGCTTTTCATGGTGCTGCTCCTGATCGGCATACTCATTTTCAAATTATGGTGACTTGCCATTCCAAGGCAGTTTCCAAGGCCAAGTTTTATATCGCGTGGATGTTACCGCAATACTATCCTGGACGAATTACATACGAACGAAAGCTGTGGGAGTTGCGGCAAACGGTGCGATGGAAGCCGCAAAGCGGTTCAATGCGAATAACTGACTGATGTTACTCGACCGGCCTATCCTGGGAGCGCGGGCATCTTTGCCCGCGATGCGTTTTCGAAATACAAGAAGCGGGCGCACGGCGTTTCGCGGGCAGAGATGCCCGCGCTCCCAGGGACGGAATGGCTTTCGCGTTGCCATCGTCAGACGTAGCGCAGGCTGCCAAGCCTGCTTTGTTTGCCGTACGCCGCTGAGTGTTCGTTTTTTTTTCGAGTCGGGCGAGGCTTCGCCTCGTCAGCAGGCTTGACAGCCTGCGCTACGTACGCGCCACGTGACATCAGTGAATAACTGATGTTACGCCCGGGGTGCAGGCGTGTTCATTTTGGTACAGGCATGTTTATTTTGGTGCGGGTGCGGTCATTTTGTTGTGCCGGGGAGGTTGAACCATTGGGTGAGTTTGGCGGCGGCGTTGGGTTCGGCGAGGCGCAGGCGGATGCGGATGTCGCGGTCCATCGGGATGCCGGCAACGGTGAATTCGTAGGGGAATGAGGTGAGGCTTTGCGCCGGGGCGTTTTCGATTTCCAATTGCGCCTCGGAGCCGTCAGCGGGGCGTCCGGTCATGACCGCGTAGAGCGAATCGCGGCCAAAGGGGGAGCGGATGCGGAAGACGCGCAGCTCGCCCCAGGGGCCGCCAAGGGGGGTGATGACCGGGCGTGTTTTGAGTTTTGGGAGCGCGGGCACGACTTCGGTTTCGGCGGCGTCGAAGGAGAGGACGGCCACGCCGCGCTCGGCGAGCGTGACGCGGTGGCGGCCTTGGGCGTCGGTGGTGAGCTTGGGTTTCGTCGCGGATTTGCTGTCGCCCGTGATGCGGAGGAGCGGCTTTTTGCCGGGCGTGATTCCAAGCGCTGCGCGGTCGAGTGTGATTGTTACGGTGGCGCTTCCGCGGGCTTGGTTGAGGAGCACGAGGTGGAATTTGTTTTTTCCGCGCGCGCCGAAATAATCGACCTTCGGCGTGTCGACGCCGAACTTTTCGCGGTCGAGCATGAGGCGGCATTCGGCGTCGTCGAAAATGCGTCCGGGTTTGCCGCCGTAGATGCGCGAGCTGAACCAGACGTAGCCTTGTTGCCTGGAATACGGGAAGCGGATCGCGCCGCGGGTGCGCACGTCGGCGTCGGTGACGATGTAGTCAATGAGCATCGCGAGGTGGACGGGCGCGTGGTGCCAGTAGAAGGAGGTGAGGTCCGGTCCGGTGCGCGGGTAATCCGGGTCTTGCATGATGTCGGTGTGGGCGGAGAGGTAGTAGCCGGGGTAATTTGCGCCGCGTCCGATGAGGGTGTTGCGGGCGAAGGTGCGGTAATATTCGTCGCCGGTCTGCCCGTAGAGGCGGAGCAGGTTGGCGGCCCAGACGGAGAGCATGATGTTGCTCATGCCGTTGGTGCAGGCTCCGAAGTAGGTGGTCGGTTGCTCAAGGCCGAGGCCGACGGGGGAAACGGTCCATGCGGGGACTTGTTTTTCGGGGAGGTCGAAGGTGACGGTGGCGCGCGCGTTCGGCGTGAGGTTGGCGGGCCAGCCGAGGCGGAAGGAGTTGCTGCCTTTCCACCAGACGACGTGGTTCGACTCGTATTTGTTTTTCGGATACAGGGTCATGTCTCCGGGGCGCGGTGGCGGGGCGACCCAGAGGCCGGCGATGGTGTGGGCCGCGCCGAGCCGGGCGGCGTCGAGGTGGCGCGGGTCACCGGTGAGTTCGTGGAGGTCGAGCAGGTCCCACCAGTAGGGATAGTAGGAGACGTTGTAGAAGGGCTGGATGCCGAGGGGCGCGGAGAGGGCGGGGTTGGTTTCAAAGGCGTGGAAGGCGCGCGTGATCCAGCCGTCGGCGCTGGCCTGGATGCGTTCGAGGAGGGCGGGGTCGGGGTTTGCGCGGTGGAGCGCGAGCCAGCCGGACCATTCGGGTTCGGCGATGCCGTTGGGTTTGCGCGGGCGTCCGTCCGGGGCGGCGATGTAGGATTCGAGCCAGGGGTTCAGGCCGCGCGTGAGGTCGTCGATGCCTTGCCAGACCGCCGAGCCGAAGAAGGTGTGGTTGCAGTCGATGGCGGCGGATTTGTCCGTGACGTAGCCGTTGTCTTTGGCAGTGAGGGCAAAATGCGCGCTGGGGCGGCTGAGGAGAAACTCGATCGTGGGGAGCGAGCGCGCGGCGTAGAATTTTTCGTTTTGCGTGAGGAGGGCCGCGGAGAGGTACGTGAGCGGCGAGGCGTGCGTGACGGTGCTGGGGGCTTCGATGTTTTCGGGGCCTTTGAGGCGCGCGTCCCAGCCGCCGGCTTTGTCGTCGGCGAGGAGGTCGATGATGTTGAGGGCCTGTCCGGTGAGCGAGGTGGTGACGGGTTCGCGGTAATCAGTGACGCCGTAAATGTGCGCGTCGGCGTCGCGCATGACCATCTCCCAGGGCTGCGGCGTGGCGACGACGTGCCAGGCGGCGCGGAGTGTTTCGCCGCGTTTTTTTTGCGATCCGTCGGCGCCGAGGATGGGGGAAAAACTCCAGGGTTGCGCGTCGCCGTTGGGCGCGAGGAGCGTGAAGCCGAAGCGGGCGTTGGTGCGGCTGGCCCATGCGCCGTCGAGGAACTCCGGGGCGGCGATGATGCCGCGCGTGATGGCGGGCGAGGCGGCGGGTGAGGTGGCGGATGAGGCGGCGCCGGCTTTTTGCCCGATGAGCGCATAGGGATGGGGCGTGAGCGAGGAGGTGATGATTTCGGGGCCTTCGGGCAGGCGGCGGAATTGATAAAGCGGGGGGAGCGTGACGGCTGCGACTTCTTCGCGGGGCACGGGCTGGCCGCAGGCGAAGGCGAACGAATACCAGGCGTCGTCCGCGACTTCGTGGCTGACTTCGACGCGGGCGGCGGCGCTGCCGGCGGGCAGGCGCCAGATGCCGCGGACGGTGAGCGGCGAGGTGGCGGCGCGGTATTCGACCTCGACGGAGCCGTCGGGGCGCGGGTGCGCGTTCACGGGGTCGAGTCGCGTGATTTTTTCGGCGGCGAGCCAGGGGTCGCGCAGGTCGGCGGCGCGGCGCAGCGTGTGGTTACCGAGTGTCCAGTCGGCTTGCGCGCCGGTTTTCCAGGCGGGGAAAAAGGAGTTGAACGAGGCGGTGTTTTTTTCGCTGGAAAAAAGAAACAGCGGTTCGACTCCCGCATCGATGACGAGCGCGCGGCCCTGGGCGTTCGTGGCGTTTGTGGTGTTCGCGGCGTTTGTGGCGTTTGTGATGTTCGTGATGTGGATTTCGCGCCAGACGCGGGGGGCGCCGCCGGTTGTGCGCGTGGCGCGAAAGACGATGGATGTGACGGTGGACGCGGCGGCGGGTGCGGCGGCAGATGTGGCGGCGGATGCGGCGGTGGGTGCGGCGGCGGATGTGGCGGTGGGTGTGGTGGTGGGTGTGGCGGTGGGTGTGGTGGTGGGTGTGGCGGTGGGTGTGGTAGCGGGTGTGGCGGCGTTGCTCAGTTCGGCGAGCGGTTTTGCGGCGCGGTCGGGGGCGGGCGGCTGCGGTGCGTCGTCCGTGAAAACGCGCCGCGGCTGGACGACGGGGACGCGGTGGGTGTTGAGGGAATTGCGCTGGCGGGTGTTGGGATCGAGTGCGGTGGCGGTGGTGAGCAGGATCGCTTCGAGGCGTCCGAAGTTGCGCGCGGTGTCCACGATTTCGATCATGCGCAATCCGGCGTCGAGTTGCATGTCGCCGACGTGTTCCCATGCCCAGCCGTCGGCGGTGTGCGTGCCGGATTCCCGCGCGGCGGGGGTGCCGTCGATTTTGACGAGCAGGCGGCGTTTGCCGGACTGGTTGTTGATGTAGTTCCGGGTGCGCGTCCAGATTTGGTAACGGGCGGGCTGCGTGATGCTGATGCCCGCGAATGCCGTGCCGGGCTGGTTGCCGGACTGGATGTGGTCGCTCGTGCGCTGCCATGTGTCGAGGGCGGCAAAGATTTCCGGCTCGACGAGGAGCGTGGCGTCGGCGGCGCGCGCCGCCGGTTGCGCGAAGACGAGGAAGGAGAGAAACGCGGCGGCGCAGGCGGTTGCGAGGAGCGTCGGTTTTGCGAGGAGCGCGGGTTTTGCGAGGAGCGCGAAGAGTGTGGATTTTGCGAGATTTGCGCGGAGTGTGGATTTTGCGCGGAGTGTGGATTTTGCGAGGGAGGAAGGCAGGGTGTGCATGTTTTATTATGGTGGATTGCGGCAAGAGTGGAATATGAGCGCCGCGCGTTTTCGCATGGGAAAACGAAGGGCGTTGAGGCGCATGGAGGCAGCGGCGCGCAAAAAAGTGAATGCCGATTTCGGTCAACGATTGACCACGATTCGCGCACGCGGCCACGCACGCGGCAGGTGCAATGGATGCGATGGGAGTTGGGGCAAACGGTGGGAGTTGGGGTAAGTGATGCGAGTTGGAGCAAGCGATGCGAGTTGGGATAAGTGATGCGAGTTGGGGTAAGTGATGCGAGTTGCGACACGCGGTGGGAGTTGATGCAGGTGATGGGAATTGGGGTAAGCGATAAGAGTGAGCCGCGAAGCGGTTCAATATAAATAACTGATGTTACGCGGCGCGTAGGGCCTGACCTCGTGTCAGGCCGCGAATTACCAGTGTGGCCTCCCACGTGTGCGCGGCCTGACACAAGGTCAGGCCCTACGAAATACCGTCGTCCGCGTAACATCAGTAAATAACCGTGGGGTGAGGAGCACCGCGACGCAGCCCACGGTGTGAAAATATAACGGGCCACGTCCCCGCCAGGGGGCGAACGGTATGGTCGAACGGGGGTGGCGCCCCCACGGGGAGTCGAACCCCGCTTTAGGGAATGAGAATCCCTCGTCCTAACCGATAGACGATGGGGGCGCTTGATCCCAAAGGAGGCGTGAGAATGCGCGCCGTCGCGCACAGGTCAAGCATTGCGTTATTTCTTCAACAGATGACAGCGGCTACGAGTTTTACGTTGCCGTCTACGAAAATGAACTGTCGCTCGTGGAATGGAAAGAGGTGAGTCATGAAAAATGGATATTTGCCTGCCGTGGTGCCTGCCGCGGTGAGGGCTTGCTTTTTCCTGACGCGTGGGGGACTTTGTGCCTCCCATGAGCACATTAAAAGAAACCGCGCCCACTCCCTCCGGCGGGCTGACGGAAGCCGATTACCAGCCGGTGGCAACCTTGGTAAATGAGCTTCGCCGCCAGCAAAGCCTCGGCAGCAATGTGGTGACATGGATGAATGCCTTCACGGTTTTCAAGATGATCGAGCGGCGGGCCGAACTGCCCCCAGCGTCGGAATACGAGCGGTATGCCTACCTCGCCATTATCTCGGAACTCAAGGCGGCAGGTTACCGGCTGCTCGTCCAGATGGGGGAGCAGGCCGGGGAAATCTGCGGCCATGCGGACACGAGCGTGGAGGCGTTCAAAGCGTGCGTGTATTACCTCGAACTTGCCGACAGGATGGTGGCGCTCGACAACGATCCGGAGACAATCGGAAAACTGGACGCCCTTTTCGCCGCCCCATGACCCCCGATCTTGAGGAACTTATCAGGCTGTACGCGGCGGTCATGGATGCGCCCGCCGGTGATCAGCATCGGGTGATGAACCTGTTTCGTATCAAATGCCGTGAAATCGCCGCGCGCCACGGCGTCAAGGTGAGTGACGTGGAAACCTATGCGGCCCGTGCTTGCTACAGGATGCGGAATGCGTCCGAGCGCCG
>JAISGL010000103.1 GCA_031263125.1 Opitutaceae bacterium
GCGACGCGGGGCACGCCGTATTTGTTGGCCTGGCGCCAGACGGTCTCGGACTGCGGTTGCACGCCGGCGACGGCGCAGAAGACGGCGACGGCGCCGTCGAGCACGCGCATGGAGCGCTCGACCTCGGCGGTGAAGTCCACGTGGCCGGGGGTGTCGATGATGTTGACGTGCGTGCGAATGCCTTTCCACGGACCCCAGGAGGCGTCCCAGGCGCAGGAGATGGCGGCGGCGGTGATGGTGATGCCGCGCTCGCGCTCCTGCTCCATCCAGTCGGTGACGGCGGTGCCTTCGTGCACCTCGCCGATTTTGTGAATGGAGCCGGAATAAAAAAGGATGCGTTCGGAGGCGGTGGTCTTGCCGGCGTCGATGTGCGCGGCGATGCCGATGTTGCGCGTCCATTCAAGGGGCGCGCCACGTTCCTTGGCGTTGGCCGGGGAAATCTTGGATTTTTCCGTGACGACGACGATCTTGGAGGAATTTTCGATGGAGGAGGACATGTCTTGGTGTGCTGGCTTCGGATGCTGCTGGCGGCGGATTGCGGATTACTTATGCGGGTTGCGTGACGCTTCCTGCCGCTTGCTTTTGCTTCTTGTTACTTGCTTCTTGCTACTTGTTATCTGGCGCTTGCCATTTTTGTTTACCAGCGCAGGTGGGCGAAGGCGCGGTTGGCCTGGGCCATTTTGTGCGTGTCTTCCTTCTTTTTGACGACGGTGCCGGTGTTGTTGTAGGCATCGACGATTTCGATGGCAAGGGCATCCTTCATGGGAATGCCTTTGCGGGCGCTGGCGGCATCAGTGATCCAGCGGAGCGCGAGGCTCTCCTGACGGTCGTAGGAAATTTCAACGGGGACCTGGTAAGTGGCGCCACCGACACGGCGGCTCTTCACTTCGAGGCGGGGGCGGGCGTTCTCAAGCGCGCCGATAAGGAGGTCAACGGGGTCGCCCTTTTCGAGTTTGGCGGAAACCCTTTCAAAGGCTCCGTAGACGATGCGCTGGGCGAGATTTTTTTTGCCGCTTTTCATGATGACGTTGACCAGGTGGGCAACGAGGGGGCTGTTGTAGCGGGCATCGGGAATGGCCTTGCGCTTTGTGGCTCTGTGACGGCGTGACATGTTTTGGAAAGAACTGGTTAAAGTTAAAAGTTACTCGGAGTTATTCGGGCGGCTTGCGGCTTATTTGGCCTTCGGGCGTTTGACGCCGTATTTGGAGCGGGAGCGGCGGCGTTTTTCGACACCGGTCGCGTCGAGCGTGCCGCGGACGATATGGTAGCGGACGCCGGGGAGGTCCTTAACGCGGCCGCCGCGGACGAGCACGATGGAGTGCTCTTGGAGGTTGTGGCCTTCGTCGGGGATGTAGGAGATGACTTCGTTGCCGTTGGTGAGGCGCACCTTGGCCACTTTGCGAATGGCGGAGTTGGGTTTCTTGGGTGTGCGTGTCATGACTTGCACGCAAACGCCACGGCGAAAAGGATTGCCGGAGAGTGCGGGCGACTTGGACTTCGTGCGGATGATGCGACGTCCTTTGCGAACAAGCTGGTTGATGGTTGGCATGGCTGAAAAAATTGGAAAGAGATGGTCGGAATTGGAGGAAAAGGGGGCAGACGCTACACTTCCCGTTAAGGTGGGCAAGGATTTTTTGCGAAAAAAATTTCGCAGCGGCGGCATGGCTTGGTTTGAGGCGATTTAAGGCGATTTAAGTCAGCTTGAATCGACTTGAATCGACTCAAGCCGGTTCAAAGAGGCTCCGCCCCGCCGCTCATGGCTCCGCCTCTCCGCCGCCCTGCCGGAACACATGATCCCCCGCCCCGACTTTCACGGTTTTATACCGCCTGCCATTATCAGGCGCATCAGGAACAAAAACGGTCGCGCTGGCATTCGGCGGCACGGTGACGCGCATCAGCATTTTTCCATCTCCGCCGGTTTCCCATGCGGACCGGATCAGCCCGGCGGGTGAGTCGAACGTCGCCTTTGCCCACGTCAGCCCGGTGTCGCCCGGATGAGGCGGACGGATTATGAAATGCTGGAAACCGGGGTGCTCCGGGTCGCGCTTGATCCCCGCGACGCCATCAATGTACCAGGCGCCCGGATACAAATACGAACTGTGCAACAGCGAGTGCCCCGGCAGGTCTTTCTCCCACATTTCCCAAAGCGTGGTCGCGTCGTTTTCGCGCATGTGGCCCCAGCCCGGATAATCCGTCCGCGATGTCATGGAATAAATCAGGTCATGCCGCTCCGCCTCGCGCAACACCTTGAAAAGCATCGTGCCGCCGGAGATTCCAACGTGTATGTGACCCTTGCGCACGATGAGTATCTCATGCTCCAGCCGCTGCATCACCCTGCCCCGCAATTCCGGCGGCATTACGTCGCCGAGCAAGGCGCCGGCCATGCACACCATCGAGCCGTCGGCGTAGCTGCCATCGCCGGCATTGTAGTATTTTTCATGAATCGCGCGGCTCGAATCGCGCGCCTGCTTCTCCCACGCCCCGGCTTCCGTTGTTTTGCCGAGCACGCGCGCAATCGCCGCCGCCGTCCTGAGATTATACACACGATAACAATTATTGAGGCACAACGTCTGCGGGCTGTCGTTGTTCATGCCCTCGGCGGTCGCGTTTGGCCAGAGCCAGTCGCCGAGAAAATCCCACTTGCCCCCGAACCGCCTGAGCAGGCCGTCCCCGACATGCGTGTCGAGAAACGCGAGCCACTTTTTAATCATATCAAAATTGTCCTCCAAAACGCGCCGGTCCCCCTCGTGTTGATAAAGATACCACGGGAGAATGACGCAGGTGCCGCCCCAGCTTGGCCCGCCGCCGCCCCAATACGTCGGCGCCGTGTGCGGCAGGATGCCGCCCCCGAGCAAACGCCCGCTTGTCGGCGCTTTCCTCGCATGGGCGGGATCGTTCATATTGCCGACCATCGGCTCGGTGCCCTGCACGTCGCGCCAGTCCTCAAGCCACTTTGTATAAAACGCGGCCATGTGATAATTAAACATGGCCGTTTCCGCCGGCCCCTGCCCGGTGTCGCCGTAACCCATCCGCTCGCGCTGCGGACAATCCACGACCATGCCCCCGAGCGAAAGATTTTCAAACGTCCAGCAAACGCGATCATATATCCAGTTTTGTAACGGATCGGAACACTCGAACGTCGCCGCGCGCCCCACGTCCGTGCGCACGTTCCAGCCGCGAATATCATCGGGCGCCGGCTTTTCCCCGAGTCCGCGAATCGTAATCCAGCGGCCCGAGCCGTAATTGAAACGATTGCGGAAAATCCCCCTCCCCGACGGACCCATTATATACGCGCTCCGGTTGCGAAAAGTCATCTCGTCCTGCCGCCGCTCCGAAAACAAAAAATCAATCCGCCCGCCGGGATTTCCCGCGACCTTGATTTCCGTCCAGCCGGCGAAATTCACGCCCATGTCAACGCGCCAGACCCCGTTTCCGCGATCCTCAATCGCGACCGGACGAATCTCGTCAAAACAGCGGTTTTTCTCAACCCGCTGCGCCGACAATCGCAGCCTTGGATTATATACAGTGGCGTTTTTCCAGCCTGTATCATCGAACGAAAGCATGGCGAAACCCGCGGTTTCCAGTTCCCGCGTCGCGTCATAAATCTCGCCGCCCATGTTGCGAAAATCCCAAGTGCCCAAAAGCCTGTTCGGGCTTGGATATGTCTTCCACGTTTCGTCCGTTTGCAGCCGCATGACCGGCGCCGGATCGCCCCGCTTATTATAAACATCCGCCTGCGCGCGGACAATCGGCGTCCGCGGGAGGTCTTCCGTAATATAACCGGGAAAAACCGACCACGACGCGCCCAGCCAGATGACGATTGCATTTTTCCCCGGCTGAAGCGCCCCTGCTATATCATAGGCAATATACCTCGCCCGTTTTGTATGATCGGTCGCCGCCGGGGACAGCACGTGCCGGGCGTCGATCTGTTTTCCATTCACATACAATTCGTGATACCCTACCGACGCGAGAAACAGCACCGCGTGCCCCGGCTTTTCCTTTATTACAAAAGTCTTTCGCAACCAGGGATCGTCAATGTTGCAATCGCCTTTTTTCATGCCGGTTTTATAATCAAAAACCTCGTCGGAACCGATCCACTTCGCGCTCCATTCCGACTGTTCAAACAAACCCGTCGTCCATGCGCTGTGGACGGGAGGCGCCTCGACGCCACGCCCGTCTTTCACGGTCAGCGCCCATGTATAACGACAGTCGGATTCCAGCGGTTCTCCCTGATATTCGATCAACTGCATCCGATCCGAGGCAATCCAGCCGGAATCCCAGACAACGCGCCCCCCGCTTTTGACAACCAGATGATACGCGCCCTGCCTCTGTCCGGAATCATCGGGATTTGACGCTTCAAACGCCCAGCTGAATCGCGGCGCCCTTTCATCGAGACCTTCAGGTTCGGCGAGATGTTCGACCCGCAGATTGACCGGTTTGATACTGCACGCCTGTTCTGCCTCCGCTTTCCCAAAGGCGAAAAAGCACAATGCGAAAAACAGCGAAGAAAGCGAAAATGGGGTTTTCATGGGATTTGATAACTGATGTTACGCGGAATGCCGTTCCTGGGAGCGCGGGCATCACTGCCCGCGATGCGTTTTCGTGTTCGAAATACACCAGGCAGGCGCACGGCGTTTCGCGGGCAGAGATGCCCGCGCTCCCAGGAATAGACTTCCAGAAAAGACGCTCACAAGGTCCTCACCCAGACGCGATTTCGGGTTTGTTTGATAGCGGAAGAACGCGTCTGCGCCTTTTGAATATCTGATGTTATGCGACCGGCAGGATTTCGTAGGGCCTGACCTTGTGTCAGGCCGCGCCCGCGAGGGAGGCCGCCTTGGTACTACGCGGCCTGACACAAGGTCAGGCCCTACGAAAAGGAAAGAAAGGAAAGAAAGAAAAGGGACAGGTACTTCACAAAAGGGGACAGGGGCATTATTGTTGATTTTCACGTTGATTATCATGAAGATATGAAAGTGAAAGGGATGGCGAATGCCGTTGGATGGACGTTGGATGGATGGGAGGGGAGTGGCAGGGAGGGGATGGGATAGATGGCCCCTTCAGGCTGGCTCTGGCTCTGTCCCCTTCGGCTCTGTCCCCTTCGGCCTGGCCCTGGCTTTGCCGAAGAGCGATTCGCTGTAGGCGGCATGCACGGCGGGCCATTGTTTGTTTTTGCCTTTGCCCACGATGTGCGCAAATCCGGCGCGGGCGGATTCGCCGCCGGCCACGGCCTCGGCATAGCCGCAGAAGCGGTAATCCTTCGGGTTGGCGGCGAGGCCGGCGCGCACACAGTTCAGGTCGATGCTGACGGACACGGCTTTGAGCACGCGGACCTTGGGTTCGATGATGAGGGATTTGAAACGCTCCGGCCAGAGCGTGCCGCGACGTTGGTGACTGCGATTGAACCAGTGGACGTAACGTTGTTTGAGCATTTTCATGAACTGCGAGATGTCGCCCATGCACGCAAGCTGGCGCTTGCGCCATGCGGCGGCCTTGGGGTCGCCGTCTTTCAGCCGGACCTCGATTGCGCGGAGCCGTGCAGCCCGGCGAAGGACAGGCTTGGGATACATCCCATGATGGCGGCGCAGAATCTCGTCGTCGGGAATTTTCGCCGCGGACGGGACGCGGACAAGCACGTGGAAGTGATCGGGGAGGATGGCGTAGTTGAGGATTTGCAGGCCGCAATAATCGGCGGTCTGCCAGAGTTGTTTGCGGAGGGTTTCTTTCGCGGAGTCGTCAAGCAATCGCTCGTCGTTCACCGTCCGGGTCGTGCAGTGATAAATGGCCTCGCCCTCGGCGGGGGAGATTTTGATGCGTGCGGTTCTCATGGGAACGTGAAATGGGGCGGAAGATGCGTCTTGTCAATGCGCCAGCCCCTCCGGCCAGGAGTAATTCAGAGTGATGGGGCAGGATGCCCGCGTTCCGGGAGTGGCGCGGGCATCCTGTCCGCGTCGGAGACGGCATGGAGGGCGAGGCGCTTCGCGCCGTCCACGAGCAAGATGCCCGTGCTACGCGAGGCGAGGCTTCGCCTCGTCAGCAGGCTTGGCAGCCTGCGCTACGTGCGTGCTGCGTAATATCAGTTGGACAATCCGTCACAGCGCTTTCAACAGGCGTTGCAGTTCGGCGCGTTTCGATTGCTGGGTGGCGAGTTGTTTGCGCGCGCCTTCGAGCACTGCAGCGGGGGCTTTGCTGACGAAGGCTTCGTTGCCCAGGCGGGCTTGCGTGGCGGCGATGTGTTTTTCCAATTGCTCGAGTTCTTTTGCGAGGCGGGCGCGTTCGGCGGCGGCGTCAACTTTTGCGCCGGTGTCGAGATAGAGGGTGCCGAGCGGCGTCACGATGGCGGGGAGCGCGGGTTCGCTGGCGGCGCGTTCGATGCTGGCGGCGCCGACGAGGCGGGCGAGTTTCGCGGCGGCGGCGGCGAGCGCGGTCCAGTTGGCGTCGTCGGCGAGGGCGAGGAATTTCACGTCGCGTTTTTGGGCGGCGGATTGGTCGGCTTTGAGCTGACGGGCGAGCGTGGCGGTTTGCTTGAGTTTTTCGACGCGCGCGGCGGCAGCGGGGTCGATGGTGATTTTTTTCGCGGCGAGCGCGTCGGCGAGCGCGTCGGCGGTTTCGAGCCGGGTGTGCTGGAGGAATGCGGAATGCGGATTTCGGGGTGCGGAGTTCTGAGTTCGGAATGCGGAATTATCGGACGCAAGCGGCGCGTCATGCCCCGCCGGGGTTTGTGATTCCGCATTTCGCGTTTTGCTCTCCGCATTCCGCATTTGGGATTCAGCATTCCGCACTTCACATTCCGCATTCCGCATTCCGCATTCCGCATTTCCATTGTATCCGAGGAGGTGCCAGAGTTCCTCGGTGATGAAGGGCGCAAAGGGTTCGAAGAGGAGCAGGAACTCGCGGATGACGAGGTCCTGGATCGCGAGGGCGTGCGTTTTGGCGGATGGGTCCTGGACGCGGGTTTTGGCGACTTCGACGTACCAGTCGCAAAAGTCGTTCCAGAAAAAGCCGTAGAGGCGTTGCGTGGCGGTCGCGAATTCGAACTCGGCGAAGCTGCGTTCGAGGACGCGCATGGTGTCGAGGAGCGCGCCGAGGAGGGCGTGGTCGTCGTCGTCGAGTTGCGCGGGGTCGAGGCGCGCGAGGATGGCGGCGAGCGTGGTGTTGTCGGACATGCCGCCGCTCATCTGGCGGAAGCGGCAGGCGTTCCAGAGTTTGTTGCAGAAGTTTTTGCCGCCTTCGATGCGGTCTTCGTCGAACTTCACGTCCTGGCCGAGCGGGGCGATTTGCAGGAGGCCGAAGCGGAGGCCGTCGGCTCCGTATTTGTGGACGAGGTCGAGCGGGTCGGGCGAGTTGCCGAGGGTTTTCGACATTTTGCGTCCCTGTTTGTCGCGGACGATGCCGTTGAAATAAACGTGCTTGAAGGGGATGCGGCGGCGAAGCTCGGCGGCGTCCAGGGTCGCGGGGGCGTCGTTTGCGGCGCCTTTGTCGTTCGCCAAACCGGGTGTCGCAAGCGACGTCCCCGCGGTTGTGGGTGCGGGTGTGAGTGTGGTTGCCGCACTTCCGGTGAATTCGAGACCGGCCATGATCATGCGGGCGACCCAGAAGAAGATGATGTCGGAGGCGGTGACGAGCGTGGTCGTGGGATAGAAGTGAGCGTAGCCGGCGGCTTTCATCGCGGCGGCGTCCGGCCAGCCTTCGGTGGCGAAGGGCCAGAGCCAGGAGGAGGCCCAGGTGTCGAGGACGTCGTCTTCCTGCGTCCAGTTTTCGGGGTCGGCGGGGCCGTCGAGGGAGACGTGGATTTTTGCGGGGTCGGCGAGGTCGGCGGGCGTGAGGGTGTCGCGGTCGATGCCTTTGCGATACCAGACGGGGATACGGTGGCCCCACCAGAGTTGGCGGGAAATGCACCAGTCCTGGATGTTTTCGAGCCAGTTGAGGTAGACTTTGCCCCAGCGTTCGGGGTGGAGTTGGATGAGGCCGTCGCGGATGACGGCCTTGGCTTCCTCAACGCGCGGGTATTTGAGCCACCATTGCCAGGTGAGGCGCGGCTCGATGGGGACGCCGGCGCGTTGCGAGTAGCCGACGTTGTTTTCGTAGGGTCTGGCTTCGATGAGGGCGGCGCGGGCGGCGAGGATTTCGGCGGCTTTTTTGCGGGCTGCGAAGCGTTCCATGCCGGCGAGTTCGGGGCCGGCGTGGGCGTTCATCGTGCCGTCGGCGTTGATGCTGTCGATGACGGGGAGGTTGTGGCGGCGGCCGATTTCAAAGTCCACTTTGTCGTGGGCGGGCGTGACTTTGAGCGCGCCGGAGGCGAAGGCGGGATCGACGGCGGCGTCGGCGATGATGGGGATTTGCACGCGTTCGCCGAGGGGGCGCCAGACTTTGCGCCCGAGGAGGTGTTTGTAACGCGGGTCGCCGGGGTGGACGGCGATGGCGACATCGGCGGCGATGGTTTCGGGGCGCGTGGTTTCGATGATGAGAAACGCGGGGCGTTTCGCATCATCGAATGTAGAATGGATAATGGATAATGTTGAATTGGCGGAGCTGGCGGCAGGGACGAGCGTGGCAGGCGCGGCAGCGGGTGCGGTAGGAGTGGCGGGGGCGGCGAGCGTGGCGGGCGCGGCAGCGGGTGCGACGGGTGCGGCGGATGCGATGGGGGCAGCGGATGTGGCAGGGACGACGGGGGTGGCTGACGTGGCGAGTGCGGCGGGTGTGATGGGAGCAGCAGGTGTGATGGGTGCGGCGGGGGCGGCGGACGTGGCGGGCGATGGGGTTTGGGATGATGCGGCGGCTTTGGCGGCTTTTTCATTATCCATTTTCCATTGTTCATTTTTCATCAGGGCGACGTCCTCGTCGCTCGCGTCCACGAGTTCGTAGCGGATGCGGTAGATGTGGCCTTTGGTGGGGCGCATTTCGACTTCCTCGTCGGAGAGCGCGGTGAGGGAGGCGGGGCACCAGTTGACCATGCGTTTGCCGCGGTAGATGTGGCCCTGGCGGTAGAGTTTCACGAAGGCGGTGAGGACGGCGCGCGAGTAGCCGGGGTCCATCGTGAAGTGCGTGCGGTCCCAATCGCAGGAGCAGCCGAGTTCGCGGAGTTGCCGGAGGATGCGGTCGCCTTTTTCCTCGCGCCAGGCGCGGACGCGTTTGAGGAATTCGTCGCGGCCCAGGTCGTGGCGGGTTTTGTGCTCGGTTTTTTTGATGTGTTTTTCGACCATCGTCTGCGTGGCGATGCCGGCGTGGTCGGTGCCGGGAATCCAGCAGGCGGCTTTGCCTTCGAGTCGGGCGCGGCGCGTGAGGACATCCTGGAGTGTGTTGTTGAGCGCGTGGCCCATGTGCAGGATGCCGGTGACATTCGGGGGCGGGATGACGATGGTGTGCGTTTCCTGGCCGGGCGCAGGCACGGGCGCGGCGAAGGCGCGCGCCTGCATCCAGGCGGAATACCATTTTTTCTCAACGTCGTGCGGCTCGTAGCTCTTGGGAATGGTCGTGGGAATGGTCGTGGTCGGCTCGGACATGGTTCGGAGGGAAATGTGGAATGCGGAAGGCGGAATGCGGATTTCGGAAGGCGGAATGTGAAGGCGGAATGCGGAAGGCGAATGCGGTATGCAGTATGCAGAATGTGGTATGCGGAATATTTACGGAAATAAAGGGCGAGAGGGAACCAAGGGCGGAAGGCGGTGGCAAGTGGGTTTGTCGGTGGGGCGCGACGCGGCGACGCGCAGAGCCTGACCTTGCGTCAGGCCGCGTCCGCGGAGGAGGCAACATTGGCAATTCGCGGCCTGCCACAAGGTCAGGCCCTGCGTGCCGTGTGACATCAATTTGTCATATGTCATATATTGCTTGCGGTTGCTTCACCATGGAGCTGCGCCAAATGTGTGCGTCATGAAAAAAGGATCGCGCATAAAGATTTCGGCTGGTGAAGGGCAACGTAAATGGCAGGCGCTTCGGCCCGGGTTGAAGGCTGGCGCGAAAGCAGACGAATCGGCGTTCGCTCCGCTCGATGCCAATGCGGTGATTGCGCAGGCGGAGGTTCACCGAAAAGAACATCCTGAAAAAGCCGGGCGTCGTTTAACAAATGGCACTTTCAAAACACGCCGCGCTGTTGATGGAGATTTGTCCGCGATTCTTGGATTGTATCGGTTTTTGCAGCCGGATGATCCGGTTTTGGATTCGCGGGATGAGTGCGTGCGGAAACACTGGGAAGGAATTTTGCGCGATGAGCGGCTGCGGTATTTTGTGGCGGAGGCGGAGGGTAACACCGGCGATGCGAAGGGTGTCGCTGGTGATGCGGAAGGCGGTGCTGGCGATGCGGAGGGTGGCGCCGGCGATGCGGAGGGCGCGGTCGTGTCGTGTTGCGCGCTGGCGATTGTGCCGAATCTCACGCGGGGGATGCAGCCGTACGGGTTGATCGAAAATGTGGTGACGGCGCCGGAGTGGCGGAGGATGGGGTATGCGACGGCGGTGTTGCGCGCGGCATTGGAGGAGGCGTGGGACGCAAGGTGTTACAAGGTGATGCTTTTGACGGGGAGGAAAAGCGAGGAGACGCTGCGGTTTTATGAAAAGGCGGGATTTGTGCGCGGGGTGAAGACGGGGTTTGTGGCGTATCCGGCATATCCGGCGGCGAAGTGATTTTTTGCACCTCACGCAAATGCAGACTGTCGCTGACGCTTGAAACTGTTCGCGAAATGGGGCACGGGCGCGCGTATTTTTTTGCGCACTCATTGCCGGCAGGATGCCGGCGCTCCCAGGCGCTGACGCGTCGATTTGCGCCTCTTCCCAAACGCGCGAACGCGTTTTTCTCACATGGGCAGGCGGAAGGTGGCGATGAGTTTGCGTCCGATTTGACGGCGGCGCTCGGCGGCCACGCTGCCGAGGTGGCGGCTGATTTTGGCGCGCTCGATTGTGTAGATGTAGGAGCAATCAAAATTCGTCATTTGCTCCAAGCCATCCGCGCCATTCAGGGTGACATCATGCGGCGCGGCTGCGCTTGCCGGACGGCGAGTGGTGCCGTAGAGCACGTTTACCTTCGCCTTGTGGAGGTTTGCACAAAGTTCCTCGGGCGAGATGACGATGGCGGGATGTTCGTCGCGGTCGGCGGGATTGATGCGCACTTTGACCACGTCCCATTGATGCAGCGGGGCGTTCATTCAAAATCGGGGGAGGCATCGTCACCAGCCAGGGCGTCCATTTCTTCACAATCGCGCCGGGTCAGTTTGATCGCGCCGGGGGGGAGGTATTCGATGGGTTCGATTTTTTTGGAGGACTTGACGACGCGGAGAAAAATGCCGTCGTCGCGTTCCTCGGCATCCAGGACGGAGCGGGGGCGCAGGCGCAGGCGGCGGCGCATGTGCGCGGGGATGACTATCTGGCCTTTGCTCAGGAGCGTGATTTGCATGTCTCGTTTTTTTCTTACTTCGCGGAACGTGTCAAGAGATGGGGGCGCAGTGGTGGATTGCCGGCACACTCATTTTTTTGGCGGTTTTTGATGGCAAACCGGCGGTCCCGGCAAAGTGTCCCGGCAAAGCGCACCGGCAAAGTGTACGCAACACACAGGTCCGTGTCTGGTGTCGCGTGTCACGCGCGCTGTTTTCCCGACGCGCAGCAGAAGGAGCGCGGCAAGGAGCGCGAACCAAAACAGCGCAGGGACAAAACCTTCCCTGAAAGCGCCGCCGCGTAACATCAGTTGGCAAACGGTCTCACACCTGCGTCCGGAAATATTCAATCGTGCGCTTCAACCCCTCCTCAAGCGCCACCTGCGGCTCCCACTTCAGCACGCGCCGCGCCAGCGAAATATCCGGCCTGCGCTGCTTCGGATCATCCGCCGGAAGCGGCCTGTGCACGATCTTCGATTTCCCTCCCGCCAGCTTCAGCACCGCCTCCGCCAGCTGCAACATCGTGAACTCACCCGGATTGCCGCAATTCATCGGCCCGACGATTTCCGTCTGATTCATGAACCGCGCAATCCCCTCGATCAAATCGTCCACATAACAAAACGAACGCGTCTGCGAGCCGTCCCCGTAAATCGTGAGGTCCTCGCCCTTCAACGCCTGCACGATAAAATTCGACACCACGCGCCCGTCGTTTGAAAGCATGCGCGGGCCATACGTGTTGAAAATGCGAATCACGCGAATATCGACCTTGTTCTCGCGGTGGTAATCGAAGAACAGCGTTTCCGCGCAACGCTTGCCCTCGTCGTAGCACGAGCGGCGCCCGATCGGATTCACGTTGCCCCAATATCCCTCCGGCTGCGGATGCACCTGCGGGTCGCCGTAAACCTCCGACGTGCTCGCCTGAAACACACGCGCCTTCACGCGCTTGGCGAGACCGAGGCAGTTGATCGCGCCCATCACCGACGTCTTCGTCGTCTTGATCGGATTGTATTGGTAATGCGGCGGCGACGCCGGGCACGCCAGATTATAAATCTGGTCGACCTCGAACTTGAACGGATCGATCACATCGTGCCGCACAAGCTCGAAGCGCGGATTGTCGAGCAGATGGGCGATGTTTTGCTTTCGCCCCGTAAAGAAATTATCGAGGCAAATCACCTCGTGCCCATCGCGAACAAGACGGTCGCAAAGATTAGACCCCAAAAAGCCGGCTCCACCTGTGACAAGAATGCGCATGTTACCCAGAACGAAACAAACTCCGCGTATCCAAGCCAGCGAAAACCCACCGGGAAAATCACCGGGGAACCCCACTGGAAACCACATCGGAAAACCCCAATGCAGCGAAGCATGCCCTGGGAGCGCCGGCATCCTGCCGGCAGCGAATTCCAAACCTGCCGGCAAGATGCCGGCGCTCCCAGACGCTGGCGCGTCATTTATCCCCCTTTTCCTTTCTCTTTTCCTTTCTCTTTTCTCCTCTCTCTTTCCCCTCCCCTCCCCTCCCCTCCCCTCCCCTCCCTTTCCCCACCCCTCCCCTTTTCGAAATTCCCTCCCTTTTTTTGAAATTTCAAGATTTGAGCTTTCTTTGGATTTTGGAATTTTGGCGTTTGGAATTTTTCCCAAACAAATGCCGCTTTTCAAACTCAACGCCGACTACAAGCCCACGGGTGATCAGCCGCAGGCAATCGACACGCTCGTCAAATCCATCCGCGCGGGCAACAAGCACCAGACGCTCCTCGGCGTGACCGGCTCCGGCAAGACGTTCACGATGGCCAACGTCATCGCGCGCCTCAACCGCCCCGCCCTCGTGATGTCCCACAACAAAACCCTCGCCGCGCAACTCTACTCCGAATTCAAAAACTTCTTCCCCGAAAACGCCGTCGAATATTTCGTCTCCTACTACGACTACTACCAGCCCGAGGCCTACATCGCGTCGAGCGACACCTACATCGAAAAAGACTCCTCGCGAAACGACGAACTCGAACGCCTCCGCATCGCCGCCGCCAGCTCGCTCGTCTCGCGGCGCGACGTGATCGTCGTCGCCAGCGTCTCGTGCATCTACGGCCTCGGCTCGCCCGAGGATTTTGCCGGGCAGCGCATCCAGCTCCGCCGCGACCGCCCGCTCGGACGCAACCGCCTCCTCGAACGCCTCGTCGAAAATCTCTACGAACGCAACGACTACGAGCTGAAACGCGGCACATTCCGCGTGCGCGGCGACGTCGTCGACATCATGCCCGCGTATCTGGAACACGGCCTGCGCGTCGAGTTTTTCGGCGACGACGTGGACGCGCTCACCGAGTTCGATCCGCTCACCGGAAACACCATCCGCAAGCTCGACCAGTTCGACCTGTATCCGGCGAACCAATACGTCACCGCGCGCGACAAACTCGAAAAAGCCATCGCCGCCATCAAAATCGAACTCGACGAACGCGTCGCATGGTTCGAGTCGCAAGGCAAACTCCTCGAAGCGCAACGCATCCGCATGAAGACCAACTACGATCTGGAAATGCTCCAGGAAATGAACGTCTGCAACGGCATCGAAAACTACTCCATGCACATGGCGGGCCGCAAACCCGGCGAACGCCCCTTCTGCCTGCTCGACTTTTTCCCGCGGGACGCGCTGCTCTTTGTCGACGAATCGCACGCCACCATCCCGCAGATCGGCGGCATGTCCAACGGCGACCGCGCCCGCAAGCAAAACCTCGTCAACCACGGCTTCCGCCTGCCCTCCGCCATCGAGAACCGCCCGCAGTCCTTCGACGAATTCCAGCGCGTCACCGGACAAACCGTCTACGTCTCCGCGACGCCCGCGAAATTCGAACTCGAAAAATCCGCCGTCGTCGCCGAGCAACTCATCCGCCCCACCGGCCTGCTTGATCCGGAAATCGACCTGCGCCCGGTCAAGGGCCAGGTCGAGGACCTCATCGCGGAAATCAAACGCGCCGTCGCCGCCGCCGAACGCGTGCTCGTCACCACGCTCACAAAACGCCTCTCCGAGGACCTCACCAACTATTTGCGCGACCAGAAAATCCGCGTCGAATACCTGCACTCCGACATCGACGCGATCGAGCGCGTCGAAATCCTGCGCAACCTCCGCCTTGGCAACTTCGACGTGCTCGTCGGCATCAACCTGCTCCGCGAAGGCCTCGACCTGCCGGAAGTCGCGCTCGTTGCGATTCTCGACGCCGACAAGGAGGGTTTTCTCCGCAGCCAGACCTCGCTCGTGCAAACCGCGGGCCGCGCCGCGCGCCACGAAAAAGGCCGCGTCATTTTCTACGCCGACAACATCACCGACTCGATCCGCAACACGGTTGAAATCACGAACTATCGCCGCGAAAAACAAATCGCCTACAACCGCGCGCACGGCATCACGCCGCGCAGCGTCAGGCGCGCCGCGCAGACGAGCCTGCACACCTACGACGGCACCGACGCCGGCCACGCGGACGAAGTCGCGCTCGCGATGGCCGAGACGAGCGCGGACGACGTGCAAGCCGTCATCGCCGAACTCGAAAACGAAATGGCGGAAGCCTCCGCGCGCCTCGAATTTGAACGCGCCGCCGTCCTCCGCGACCAGATCAACGCGCTGAAAACAGGCGATTTTCGCATACCCGTGAAACCAACCGCCAAAAAAGCAGTCCATCGTGGCACATATTCAAAAAAACCTTCCGCGCGCCGCTGATATCGCCGGCGCGCGGAGGTGTGTTTGTTGCCCCCGTTATCGTGCATAATACAACAATGCACGCGCTCATCGGCGTGCATATTGCATTGGCGCGGCGCGCTTGGAATCCGTTAATACATTTTAACTCATTGCCATGTTGATTGTTGTGTCATTTTACAAACGGATGGCATGAAACCTGTTTGGGCAACGGATTCCTGATTGTGCAATCGCCAGCCGCAATTGCCCAATGACACTCATGATGACTACAATCCCTCCTGGCCAAACATCCGCATCCTCGAATCCTGGGCACGCCACCTCAACCGTGGCCGAATTCACGCCATCGGAAAACGCCGCGCGCGACGCGGCCTACGACGAAGAGTTGGTGAGGCGTTTCCGTGCGGGTGAGGAGTCCGCCTTCACGGAAATCATGGAACGCTATCACGCGCGCATTTTCGGACTCGCGAACAATCTCCTGCGCAATATCCCGGACGCCGAGGAAATCACGCAGGACACTTTCATCCGGGCGCACCGCGCGCTGGCGGATTTTCGCGGCGATTCATCGCTCGCCACGTGGCTCTACCGCATCGCGCTGAATCTCTCGCGCAACCGCTACTGGTATTTTTTCCGCCGCCGCCGGCAGGACTCCATCTCGCTCGAAATGCAGATTAACGAAGAGACAGGCGGCGCGTTCAGCGACTTGATAGCGGCGACCGAGCACACGCCGGTGCAGGAAGTCGTGACGCAGGAATTCACCGAATTGATCGCGGCCTGCATGCAGCGTCTTGAATCGCGTCACCGCGAAATCCTGACGATGCGCAATGTGTTGCATCTTCCGTATGACGAAATCGCGGTGGCGCTCGGCATCAATGTCGGCACGGTGAAAAGCCGCATTGCTCGCGCCCGTGAAAGCCTGCGCAAGCTGCTGGCCGAGTCCGCCCCCGAGTATGCCAAGGCGTCGGAAGCATCGGACTTTTTCGAGCACATCCGCCCCGCCCCCGGCTGCGAGGCCATTGCATACGCCTGACGGCGTAAAAGTCCAAATCCCAATGGCCAAATCCCCATGGCCAAAAATCCCAAATCCCAATGGCCAAACTCCAAAAGGAATGCGCGTGGATGCCGCGGGCGTCCCGTGTAGCGCGGGTGTCTCGCCCGTGTTCCGTAACGCGAGCGTCCTGCCCGTTGTAGCGCGGGCATCTCGCCCGCGTCGGAGCCGCCCCCGCGGGCATCGCAAGCAAAGCAGGCTTGGCAGCCTGCGCTACGAAGGGCGCGTTGCAGGCGTTCGCGGGCGGGACGCCCGCGCTACGCAACCACATGGACTGGAAGCCCATACTACTCGATCCAGCGGCTTCGACGTCAGCGGACGGGGCGTCCGCGCTACTCCCCATTTTCTCTACTTCGGAGTTTACAGTGAGTCTGTCCCTGTTTTTGCGAAATATAATTTGTTTCCGTTTTCGAGATACGCACACGCGCATGTGCATGCTGATACAGCTTTGAATTGTTACCACCGCCGTCCCGCCTCGCCTCGCCTCCTCCGATTTTATTTCCGCCCGACGCCGCGCTTATTTCTGCTCGACGCGGTTTTTCAGGAAGGCGACAACGTCTTGGAATTTGGCGCGGTTGGATTCGTCGGCTTCGAGGAGATTTTCGTGCGCTTCGAGCGCGAGCTTGGCGTGCTCGATTTCCGTCAGCGCCTTGGGTGAAAGCGGCGCGCAGGGAGCGCCGAAGTGCATCGGGAAATCGCCGCAGTCGATTGTCGCGAAATGGTGCAGGCCAAGGTTGCGTGCGAGTTCGAGGTTGCGCTGGCTCATGCGCGCGAGAACGAACGAGCCGGGGGTGTTTTGCGGCGCGGTGGCGCAGGGCTTGCTGAGTGTTATCGCGGCGCCGACGAGCACGCCGAGAAACGTGCTGTCCATGCTTTCGCATTTCTGAAAATCCACCACGAAGCGGGTTTTGCCTTTGCGGATGCACTCCGTGATGAAGTCATGCACGCTCGCGCTGTTTTGAATCGACGCGCGCCCCTCCACGCGAATCACGACAGGGTCGGAATACGCATCGACAAGATAAACAGGCTTCGCAGTTTCAGGCATCGGTTTATTTTTCCATCGCGAACGGGCGCAAATCAACGCGAATCATACGGAAAATAATAACTGATGTTACGCAGCTCGTAGGGCCTGACCTTGTGTCAGGCCGCGCACGCGTGGGAGGCCACATTGGTAATTCGCGGCCTGACACAAGGTCAGGCCCTACGAAATTTGCCGGCCGCG
>JAISGL010000135.1 GCA_031263125.1 Opitutaceae bacterium
TCCCGGAGGGATGCCAGAAATCGTGACACAATCTCTCTGGCATCCCTCCGGGATGCGGTTTTTATCTGCGATATATCCGGTGGTGTCGCTCGCCAAGCCTCGCTCAACCACCGGCTAATATCTGGCAAGCCTCCGGCTTGCCCCAGCGCTACCGCCCTACTAAAAACCGGCCTTCGCGTAACATCAGTCATTAATATTCCTCGGCCTTCCTCCCTTTCGGATTTCTTCCCTTTCGGGCTTCTCCTCTCCCCTTTCCCCGCGGTCCGGAAAAAACGTTTACTGTCAATGCGAGGACGGGGTGACACGGCGCGGCGCGGCGACAAGGTATCGGCGCATGATGCCATCCTTTTTGCAAAGTTCCATGATCTCCATGATTCCCATGATTCGTCTCCGGCGGCGCTGGTTTCCGGCCTGCCTCCTGGCTTGCGTCCTCCTGGCTTGCGTCTTTCCGGCGCAAGTCTTGGTGGCGCACGCGCGGGAGGCGTTCGATTTCGGATGGCGTTTCGCGAGGGGCGAACATTCCGGCGCGGCACAGGCGGCGTTTGATGACGGTGCGTGGCGCGCGGTCGCGCTGCCGCATGATTGGAGCATCGAGGGGCCGTATGGCGAGGATGAGCCGGCAGGCGGGCCGGGCGGTTATTTGCCGGCGGGCACGGGCTGGTATCGGAAAACATTCCGCCTGCCCGAGAGCGCGAGGGGCAAAAAAATCACCATGCAGTTCGACGGCGTTTACATGGATTCGACCGTGTGGGTCAACGGGCGCGAGCTTGGCACGCAGCCCTACGGCTACACGGCGTTTGAATACGATCTCACGCCGCATCTCATCTTCGACGGGCGCGAAAACACGATCGCGGTGCGCGTCGATAATTCGCGCCAGCCCAACAGCCGCTGGTATTCCGGCTCGGGAATTTACCGGCATGTCTGGCTGCGCGTGACAGAGCCGTTGCACATCCCGACTTGGGGCGTGTGCGTGACAACGCCGGAAATCTCCGGCGAGCGCGCCGTCGTGCGCGCCCGCGTGGATGTCCGCAATGACGGCGGCGCGGCGCGCACGGCCCGCGTCCGGCTGGCGGTGCTCGACGCCTCGGGCGCGACGGTCGCGGAGGGCGACGCCGGGGAACCGGCGGAAATCGCGGCGGGCTGCGCGCGGGAATTCTCAGGCGAGGTGACGCTGCCGCGCCCGTTATTCTGGTCGCCGGAGACGCCGCATCTTTACCGGCTGCGCGCCACGGTGTCGGCGGCGGAGAGCCGCGCGGCAGACGGAAGCCTTGCGGCGAACGAGGGCTTCGCGGCGAACGGGAGCCTTGCGGCAGGCGGGAGCCTTGCGGCAGACGGGAGCCTCGCGGCAGATGGGAGCCTCGCGGCGAATGGAAGTCTCGCGGCGAACGCAAGTCTCGCGGCGAACGGGAGCTTCGCGGCAAACGCGAGTCTCGCGACGGACGGGAGTCGCGGTGATTTTCTGGATACGACATTCGGCGTGCGTTCCATCAAGTTCGACACCGACCGCGGGTTCGTCCTGAACGGCAAAAAGACGATCATGCGCGGCATGTGCCTGCATCACGACGGCGGCGCGGTGGGCGCGGCGGTGCCGGACGCGGTGCTGCGGCGGCGCCTGCTTTTGTTGAAGGAGATGGGCTGCAACGCCGTCCGCGCGAGCCACAACCCGATGGCGCCGGAGTTTTATGATCTCTGCGACGAACTCGGCCTGCTCGTGATGGACGAGATTTTCGACGAGTGGACGGGGCGCAAACCGCAGATCAAGTTTGGCTATTCCGATTTTTTCAAGGACTGGCACGAGCGCGATCTCATCGCGCTCATCCGGCGCAACCGGAACCATCCGTGCATCGTGATTTGGAGTGCGGGCAACGAAATCGGCGAGCAGGGATCGGCAAGGGGCGCGGACGTGCTGCGGACGCTGGTGGAAATTTTTCATCGCGAGGACCCGACGCGTCCCGTGACGGCGGCGCTCGACCGCGCCTACACCGAGCGCGGACACGCGCCGGCGGCGTTCACCGACCTGCTCGACGTCGTGGGCTACAACTACGTTGACCGCTGGGGGACGCGGCGCGAGACGCACTACGCGGACGACCGCGCGTTGTTTCCCCGGCGCAAATTCATCGGCACCGAAAACACGAGCGCGCGCGGCGAGCGCGGCAGCTATCCGACCGGCCCGCTCCTGTTCAGCCCCGTCGTGCAACGCGATGCGGGGAACACGCCGCCGCCGCAGGGCGCGCTGTATCCGGCGGCGACGCTGCGCGCGCAGGCATTGTGGAAATTCGTCGCGGCGCACGATTACGTGGCGGGCGATTTTGCCTGGACGGGTTTCGATTATCTCGGCGAGTCGCGCTGGCCGCGCAAGCAGAGCACCTCGGGCGCGCTCGACACATGCGGTTTCAAAAAGGACGCGTTTTATTTTTATCAAAGCATCTGGACGGCGAAACCGATGATCCACCTGCTGCCGCATTGGAACTGGCCGGGACGCGAGGGGCGGATCATCCCGGTGCTCGCGTTCACGAACGGGAATTTCGCCGAGCTTTTTCTCAACGGGCGCAGCCTCGGCGTGAAGGCGAAGGAATTTCCGCGCCAAGGCTCGGCGGGCGGCTGGAATTCCTACGCCCGCCCGGCCGTGCAATCCACGACGACCGACCTGCATTTCGCGTGGGACGTGCCGTATGAGCCGGGCGAATTGCGCGCGGTCGTCTATGACAACGGCGGCGCCGTGATCGCCGAGACGAGCGTGCGCACCGCGGGCGCCCCCGCGGAGCTGGAGCTGCATGTTGACCGCCCCGAAATCGCGGCGGACGCGCGCGACGTGGCGCATGTCACGGTGCGCGCCCTCGACGCGAACGGCGTCTTTGTCCCGCTGGCCGGCGACGAGGTTGTCTTCGAGATTTCCGGCCCGGGAAAATTAATCGGCGTGGACAACGGCGACCCGGCGAGCCACGCGAGTTACCAAGGCCCCGCGCGCGCGCTTCACGCCGGCATGGCACTGGCGCTGGTGCAATCGGAGGCGGCGCCGGGCACGGTGAAAATCGTCGCCCGGACGAAAAGCATGAGCGCCGCGTCAGTGGAAATCGTCACGCGGGCAAACTAATTCCACTTTGTTACCGACTGATGTTACGCGGTCGGCGGTTTTCGTAGGGCCTGACCTTGTGTCAGGCCGCGAACGCGTGAGAGGCCGCACTGGTAACTGATGTTACGCAGCTCGTACGTAGCGCAGGCTGCCAAGCCTGCTTTGCTTGCCGCGCGCCGCCGAGGGGAGCGTTTTTTTTCAAATCGGGCGAGGCTTCGCCTCGTCAGCAGCCTTGGCAGCCTGCGCCACGACGCCTCGCCCGCGTGTGGAAAAATCACTCTTGCTGTTCCGTCACGGGAAGACTCCTATCCCTGCATCGACAATCCTTATCTCCAAGAGGCATTTAAGGTGGCTCAAAGCCGTCCCGCACATGTCTCCCATATTTTGTTTTTCCATGAAATCTCCCAAGAAATCCGCGTTCCGAAACGCCTTCTTATTTATTATCACAGTGTGCTGCGTCGCAAGTGTCGCGCTTGTTTTTCACTCGCATCGCCCCGGAAAAAACCAGTCCGGAAAAAACGATCCGCGATCCGATGTTTCCCAGCCCTCCGTCGCAACGCCGCAATCCGCCGCCTATCCGCGCGCCGCGACGATTCCGGCGGTGGCTGAATCCGCTTCCG
>JAISGL010000199.1 GCA_031263125.1 Opitutaceae bacterium
ATTCCGTTCCTGGGAGCGCGGGCATCTCTGCCCGCGAAACGCCGTGCGCCCGCATATTGCATTTCGAAAACGCATCGCGGGCAAAGATGCCCGCGCTCCCAGGATAGGCCGGCCGCGTAACATCAGTTAATAACCGATATTATGCGGCCGGCAGGATTTTGTATGCAAAATCTCTCGTAGCGCAGGCTGCCAAGGCTGCTGACGAGGCGAAGCCTCGCCCGGTTCGGAAAAAGACGAACACCCGGTGGCGTGCGGCGAGCAGAGCAGGCTTGGCAGCCTGCGCTACGGGGCGGGCATGCCGCCGATGTCTTTTTTTGGAGTTTGGATGTTGGGATTGCCGGGCCACTCGCGGAGTCGTAGAGGAGTTTGGGCATTGGGATTGCCGGGCCACTCGCGGAGTCGTAGGGGAGTTTGGAGCGCAGCGTCCTACGTGGCGGCTTCCTGTTCTTCCTCGGATTCGACGACTTTGGCGATGCTGAGGAGTTTGTCGCCTTCGGCCAGGGTGAGGAGTTTCACGCCTTTGGCGCCGCGGTTGGTCTCGCGAATCTTGTCCACCGGGCAGCGGATGCTTTGGCCTTTCGCCGTGAGGAGCATGATTTCGTCGGTGTCGTGCACGCTGAGCGCGCCGGCGAGGTTTACGCTGTTGTCGTCGGGGAGGGTGATCGCCCAGACGCCGCTGCCGCCGCGGTTGATGAGGCGGTAGTCTTCAAAGCGGGTGCGGACACCGAGGCCGGCTTCGCTGGCGACGAGGAATTTCGCGGTGTGGTCGACGAGTTCGATGACTTCGAGGCAGTCGCTTTCGAGTTTGAAGCGCATGCCGGTGACGCCGGCGGTGGCGCGGCCCGTGGCGCGGAAGAGGGTTTCGCCGGTTTCGGCGTTGGTTTCGGCGAAGCGGACGGCGAGACCTTGATGCGAGACGAGGATGATTTCGTCCTTCCCGGTGGTGAGGATGCAGCCGATGACGGTGTCGCCTTCGGCGAGGTTGATGCCGATGATGCCGTTTTCACGGGTGGCGCTGGCGTAGTCGGAGAGGGCGCTTTTTTTGATGGTGCCGCGTTTTGTCGCCATGACGAGGTAGCGGGTGGCGGCGGTTTCGCTGGCGAAGCCGGGGGGGCAGAGCATGGCGGCGATTTTTTCGCCTTCCTTGAGCATGAGGAATGAGCTGACGGATTTGCCTTTGGCGGTGCGGGCGCCTTCGGGGATGTGATAGACTTTTTTCGCGTGGCAGTGGCCGGTGGTGGTGATGAAGAGGATGTAGTCGTGGGTCTCGGCGGTGAAGAGGCGTTCGACGAAGTCGTCTTCGTAGGTTTCGGTGCCGATGATGCCTTTGCCGCCGCGTTTTTGGGTGCGGTAGTCGGCGATGGGGGTGCGTTTGATGAAGCCGTGGTGCGAGACGGTGATGACGCAGCCTTCGTTGGGGATGATGTCTTCCATGCGGAATTCGCCGAGGGCGCCGGTGATTTCGGTTTTGCGGGGGTCGCCGTATTTTTCCTTTTGGGCGAGGAGTTCGGCTTTGATGACTTCGCGGAGGCGGGTGTCGGATTCGAGGATGGCGCGGAGTTCTTCGATGAGGTTGAGGAGTTGGAGGTACTCGGCTTCGATTTTGTCGCGTTCGAGGCCGGTGAGTTGGTAGAGGCGGAGTTCGAGGATGGCGTCGGCCTGGCGTTCGGTGAGGGGGTATTTGGTCATGAGTTTTTCCTTGGCTTCGGGGCGCGAGGCGGAGGCGCGGATGAGGCGGACGAAGTCGTCGAGGTTGTCGAGGGCGATTTTGTAGCCTTCGAGGACGTGGGCGCGGGCTTCGGCCTGGTCGAGGCGGAACTGGGTGCGGCGGGTGACGACTTCGCGGCGGTGGTCGATGAAGCAGCCAAGGAGTTCCTTGATGTTCATTTGCTTGGGGCGTTTTTTGTCGAGGGCGAGGAGGATGACGCCGAAGGAGCTTTCGAGGGCGGTTTTTTTGAAGAGTTGGTTGATGATGGGGGAGGCTTGTTCGCCGCGTTTGAGTTCGATGACGATGCGGGTGTTGGCGTCGGATTCGTCGCGGACGTCGCGGATGCCTTCGATTTCCTTGTCGGTGACGAGTTCGGCGATGCGGGTGACGAGGCTGGCGCGGTTTACGTTGTAGGGGATTTCGGTGATGACGATTTGTTCGCCGGTTTTGTTGTCCTCAGTGTGGGCTTTGCCGCGGATGCGGACGATGCCGCGGCCGGTTTTGAGGTAGGCGAGGATGCCTTCGCGGCCGGCGATGAGGCCGCCGGTGGGGAAGTCGGGACCTTGGATGATGGAGCAGAGTTCGTCGAGGGTGGTGGCGGGGTTGTCGAGGAGGAGGGCGGCGGCGGCGGCGATTTCGTGGAGGTGGTGCGGGGGGATGTTGGTGGTCATGCCGACGGCGATGCCGGTGGAGCCGTTGATGAGGAGGTTGGGGAGGCCGGCGGGGAGGACGGCGGGTTCGGTGGTTTCCTCGTTGTAGTTGGGGACGAAGTCGACGGTGTTTTCGTCGAGGTCGGCGAGGAGGGTTTCGGCGGCGTGTTCGAGGCGGGATTCGGTGTAGCGGTAGGCGGCGGCGGAGTCGCCGTCGATGGAGCCGAAGTTGCCCTGGGGGTTCACGAGGGGGTAGCGCATGACCCAGGTTTGGGCGAGGCGGACGAGGGCGTCGTAGACGGAGGAGTCGCCGTGTGGGTGGTAGTGGCCGAGGACTTCGCCGACGACTTTGGCGCATTTGCTGAAGGGGCGGTTGCGCAGGAGGCCGAGGCGGTGCATGGCGTAGAGGATGCGGCGTTGGACGGGTTTGAGGCCGTCGCGGGCGTCGGGGAGGGCGCGGGAGATGATGACCGACATCGAGTAGTCGATGTAGGCGGTCTGCATGATGTCCGTGATGTTGGCGGTGGAGAGTTTTTCAGGCGTGGCGGGTTGCATGTGTGTGAAGGTGGTGATGGATGAAGGATATTATGGATTTGTCAGCGATTTGTAAGTTTCCAAAGGTCGCTGAATAAGAGTTTCTGAAAATCGGCGATTTGTTCGCGCAATTTCATATTGGTTACCATTTCAGGGCGCGGGTCTATGTAATAAACACCGTCAAGGCGATTCAGCGCGACTGTGTATCCCAGGAAATGGTTGCCGTTGAATGTGGAGTTGATGCCAAAGATGCTGCTGCCCCGTCTTGCCCTCTGAACGTCGTGCAAAAATACCGCGATCATGGGAATATCACGCCCGAGCAGTTTGGTGAGCAGATATTTGTCCAAAAATATTTTATCAATACGGTCTTTGCTTGTGGTTTTGACAGAGCCGACGATTTCACGCGGATGGATGTGTTTTGTTTCCGACGCGACAATGGCCTGGTCGCGGGAAAACACGACATCCAGTTCATACGACATTTTGCAGTCTGGAAAACCGGGGATGGGCAAATTGATGGTTCGCGGTTCGCATTTCAGGCCGACTTCCTGCAATACTAATTTGACCAATTTCTCAAATAGCTGGCCTGTTCTTTTGCGCGACTGGTTTTCATTGGCAAGGGAATCCCCTATGCAGCCTATGGCTTGCTGGGCGGTGTAGATGACTTTGTTGATTTCCCCGGATTTTCCATAGCTTGCCAGGCCGCGTGATGCAATGCCGCGTTGTTGCCGCCGCTTAATATCGCCAAGCGCCGTCACAAAGCGCACAAAAATGTTTTTAAAGTCAGTTTCGCCATCTATGAATAAATTTGTATTGAGCGGACGGGTTATTTTGTGGGCGGCGTTTTTTGCGTATTGATAAAATACGTAGTTGTTGTGCGAGGGTGAAATTATGCGCGTCGGTTTGATTTGTGCCAGATACGCGAGAAACGCCGAGGCCAGTTGTTCATAATCAGCAAGTTTTTTAAAAGCGGTTTTATCCTGAACGCTTGCCTGCAAGTCGGTTAAAGTTGAAGTTTTCATCGGATGGACTTCCGCCTTTCGACATTGCGCTGGTCATATTCCATCCACTTGGAAACAGGCCAGGGTTCGACAAGCTCAATCCGTTTCGCGGCCCAGCGCGCGTATTCTTGTGACAAATCGCAACCCCGCCAGCGGCGGTTCAGTTGCTCCGCCGTGACAGCGGTTGTCCCGGAGCCAAGAAAGGGGTCGATTACAAGGTCCCCCGGATTGGACGAGGCGAGGATGAATTTACGCAGCAATTCCTCGGGTTTTTGCGTGGGATGGGGTGTTTTCTCATGCATTCCATTGCATGTCGTTGGAATCTCGATAACGTCCTTGGGTTTGGCGCCGAGCGGGTGTGGCTCCCATGTTTTGTGAGCGTTTTGCGCGCCGCCATACTGGCTGGTTTCGGCCTGTGGATGCACGGGGTATTTAAGCGTGTGGTTTCCGTAGGGGATGCGAATCGAGTTGGTATTGAATATGAAATCCCGATTTTTGCGGAAATGCAGTATGCTTTCGTGTGAGCGCCCCCAGTCATTGCCAAGATTTGCCTTGTTCATATAGTGCCATATTATCCAACGGCATCCTTCAAAATAAGTTGAGGCGGGATGGCGGAGGTCGGCAAGGACTTCGGAGAATCCACAAATATAAAGCGTGCCATTGGTCCTGAGAACCCGCGCGGCCTCTGAAATCCACTCAAGGGACCATTGTATATATGCTTCCTGTGATTCAAAGGTGTCCCATTCCGTTTTTTTGATATTATAGGGAGGGTCGGCAAATATGAGGTCCGCGCAGTTGGATGGCTGAGACTTCAGCCACCGGATGGAATCGCCGGTCCATATTTCTCCATTCGGGTGTTTGTAGAATATCCGCGGTTCATTTTCAGTTTGCGTTCCAATATTTGCATCGACGAATGTGCCGCGGGTGATTGGTTGGCCGAAAAAAAGCAAAGGTTCTTTGCTTCTTGCATAATATGTCGCTTGCGGTTCAGAGACGGCCAGAGACTGTGCATTGGTTGCCTTGTGCGCACGCGATTTTTTGGATTGGCCTGACATTGAATGAAAGGGCTTTGGCGAAGATCGTGGGAAAATGCGGAAATTTCCAGTTGTTCGGGCCAAGTTTCAGACGTCGAGGTACTGGACGTTGAGGGCGTTGTCTTCGATGAACTGGCGGCGGGGGGGGACTTCGTCGCCCATGAGGAGCGTGAAGAGGGCGTCGGCTTTGGCGGCGTCGGCCACACTCACGCGCAACAGGCGGCGGGTTTCCGGGTTCATCGTGGTCTCGTAGAGTTGGTCGGGGTTCATTTCACCGAGGCCTTTGTAGCGTTGGATGCTGAGACCTTTTTTGCCAAGGGCGCGGATGTGGCTGACGATGTCGAGCGGCGTGTAGAGTTCGGTTTTGGTTTCCGATTTCTGGCCGGCGTTTTCCGTGATGATGTAGCGCGGTTCCTCGGTCTTGCCGAAGCGGCGGATGTTGAAGCCGGCGCCAACGGAGATGGCACGGAGGAGTTTCGACATTTCGGTGGATTCGAAGATTTCGTGGACGGTGATGCGTTTGACTGGGCCGGGGGCGGGGGCGGGTTTTTTCGGCGCGGCGGCGGCGGCGCTGCTGGCGGGGGCGGGAGCGGCGTTGGCTGCGTTGGCGGCGGTGTTGGCGGTGGCGTTGGCGGCGGCGTTGGCGGTGTTGGCGGCGTCGGGGGTGTTGGCGTCGGGGGGGGGCGCGGGTGTCGCAAGCGACGCGGTTGCGATGCCGGCGGGTTGTTCGAAGAGGTCGGCGTCGAGGCCGTTGTCTTGCACGAATCTGGCGCGGGCGTGTTCGTCCATGAGGAATTCGTGGGTCTCT
>JAISGL010000218.1 GCA_031263125.1 Opitutaceae bacterium
TCCCATCGCTGCAAATCTTAGTGGTACCTGTAAAAAAGTACAGGTAAAATTATTGTTAAATTATCATATATCGTTCCGCAGCATTTTCCTTGCCGAACACTTCTGGGTCAGGCCCTACGGGCTGCGTAACATCAGGATTTAAGTCGAATTAAATCGACTTAAGTCGGATTCAAGCCGGCTGGACCTGGATTCTCCGGGTCGTGTGGTCGCGGCATCGTGTAACGCACGAGGTCGATCAGGCGGCCGTTTTTCGACAGCGCGCGCGGAATCACGCCGGCGCGCCGCATGCCCGCTTTCTCCATGACGCGGCCAGACGCCGGATTCTCCACAAAATGGTGCGCGCGAATTTCGGCGAGGGTGCGGTCGAGCGCCCGCGGAAGTTCGTCGAAGCCGTAGCGGACGATGCGTCGCACCGCTTCGGTGCAGATGCCCTGGTTCCAAAACGGGACGGCGACCCAGTAGCCAATCTCGCCGATGGCGGCGGAGGCGGCGGCGGTGGGCGCGGGCAAGTGCGGAACGCTGATTGCGGAATGCGGATTGCAGCCAGATTCGCCAGCGCCGATGGCAACGGCAGGCGCGGGCGCGTGGGCGGGGACGGGCGCGGCGGCGGGTGCTGGCGCAGTCGCGGGGGATGGCGTGAGCTTCAGATTTATCGCACCACGCAACGCTCCGCTTTCGCGCGCGCGGATGGCGAGGGTGACATTTGATTTTTCGAGAAACTGCGGCAGGTGTGTCGCGATCCACGCTTCGGCGACGCCGTCAGGATAGGGATGCGGCACGAATGCCGTGGTCGCCGCAATGCGCGCATCGCCCGCGTAACGTTGCACAAGCGCGGCGTCGTCAGGCGTGAACGGCGAGAGCGTGAGTCGGGCGGTGCGGAGCGTGGGAAGCATGAAAAGTGTATGTTATTTTTGATGTTACGCGGTGCGTAGGGCCTGACCTTGTGTCAGGCCGCGCACGCGTGGGAGGCCACACAGGTAATTCGCGGCCTGACACAAGGTCAGGCCCTACCAAAAACTGGCTGCCGCGTAACATCAGTATATCAATGAAAAATACCATATCTCCAGCGCACGCGTCACCACACCACCACACCACCACACCACACCACACCACAACGTCACGGCGTCCCGGCGTCACGGCGTCACAGCATCACGGCGGCCTTCCAGCGCAAACGCGTCACGGCGGCGCTCCCGTTAAAATCCCTTGATCTTGAAGAGGCTCGACACGCTTTCGTTGTTGCTGATGCGCATGATCGCGTTGCCGAGGAGGCCGGCGATGCTGAGCACCGTGATGTTCAGGTCGCGTTTGTCCACCGGCGTCGAGTTCGTCGTGATGAGTTCGTCGATGGGGCCGTCGCGGAGGCGTTCGTAGGCGAGGTCGTTGAGCACGCAGTGGCTGACGGCGGCACGGATGGTGCGCGCGCCGCTGTCGCGGAGCATGCTCGCAGCGGCGGTGAGCGTGCCGGCGGTTTCAGTGATGTCGTCAACAAGGAGCACGTCGCAGCCCTCCACTTCGCCGACGACGTTGGTCGCCTCGACGCGCGTGGCGGAGCGGCGTTTTTTCGCGACGAAGCCGAGTCCGCAGCCGAGGATGTCGGCGTAGGCCGAGGCCATCTTGAGGCCGCCGACGTCGGGCGAGCAGACGACGAGGTTGGTTTTGTCGAGCTTGTCGAGGTAGTCGAAAAAGACGGGCGACGCGTAGAGATGATCGACGGGGATGTCGAAGAAGCCTTGGATTTGCTGGCTGTGCAGGTCCATCGTGAGCACGCGGTTCGCGCCGGAGGCGGAGAGGAGGTTGGCGACGAGTTTGGCGGTGATGGGCACGCGGGGCTGGTCCTTGCGGTCCTGGCGGGCGTAGCCGTAGAAGGGGATGACGGCGGTGATGCGCGCGGCGGAGGCGCGGCGCGCGGCGTCGATCATGATGAGCAGTTCGATGAGGTGGTGGTTCGTGGGCGGGCAGGTGGGCTGGATGAGAAACACGTCCTGGCCGCGCACGTTGTCGTCGATTTTGACGAAGCTCTCGCCGTCGGGAAACGTGGTCACGGTCGCGGAGCCGAGCGGCGATCCGATGCTTTGGCAAATGGCCTCCGCGAGTGGCCGGTTGGCGTTGCCGGTGAAAATTTTCAGCCCTGTTTTTGTGCTCATGTGGAATGGTGGGTTTATACGCCGGCGGGGTTTACGCGGAAGCAGATTTTTCCAATTGTTTTTCCAGGGCGCCCACGCGCCGGAAGAGTTCGGGCAGGCGGGGGCGCAGGACGTTGAAGCGTTGTTCGAGCATGTAGGATATGGCGGGGGAGCCTTTGATGGTGGCGCCGGGTTCGACGTCGGCGTTGACGCCGGCCTGGGCGGTGACGATGGCGCCTTTGCCGATGCGGATGTGGCCGGCGAGGCCGGTCTGGCCGGCGAGGACGACGTGGTCTTCGAGGGTGACGCTGCCGGAGATGCCGGTCTGCGCGCACACGAGGCAGTGTTTGCCGATGACGACGTTGTGCGCGATCTGCACGAGGTTGTCGATTTTGGAGCCGGCGCCGATTTCCGTGCGGCTGAAACGCGCGCGGTCGATGGTGGAGCCGGCGCCGATTTCCACGTCGTCGTGGATGACAACGTTGCCGACTTGGGGGATTTTTTCGTGTTTCCCGGACACGAATTCGTAACCGAAGCCGTCGGAGCCGATGACGACGTTGGGTTGGAGGCGGACGCGGTTGTGGAGCACGCAGCCGGAGGTGATGCGCGAGCCGGTTTTGATCCAGCAATCGTCGCCGACGCGGGCGTCGCGTCCGACGAAACATTGTGCCTCGACGTGCGTGCGTTCGCCGATGACCGCGCCGCTTTCGATCACGCAGAGCGGGCCGATGGTGGCGCTGGCGGCGACGCGCGCGCCGGTTTCGATGATGGCGCTTGGGTGAATGCCGGGGGCGGGTTTGGGCCAGAGGAGTTGTTCGAGGCGCGCGCAGAGTTGCGCGATGGCGGCGGAGGGGTTTTCGACGAGGAGGAAGAGCTGGTTGGGTTTCGGTTCGCCATCGTAGTCGGGGGGCACGATGACGACGCTTGCATCGGTGGCGGCGACCTCGGGTTTGTATTTGGGGTTGCCGAGAAAGCTGAGGTCGCCGGGCCGGGCCTCGGCGAGCGAGGCGATGTTGCGGACGGGAAGGGTGGTGGAGCCACGCGTGGCGGTGGGTTTTATGATTTCGGCGATCTGGCCGGTGGTAAACGAAAGGTTCATGATTGGTCGAAAAGAGTGCGTGCGGCGTGCGAAGAGGCGAGACTGAAAGGCTGAAAACTGAAAGGCTGAAGGGCTGAAACAAACCATCTGGCTGCAAACCATCTGGCCGATCCGGCCGATCAGTCCGATCAGCCCGAGCTGTCCGATCAGCCCGATCGGTCCGATTTCAGCCCTTCAGCCTTTCAGGCTTTCAGTCCTTTGCCTTTCGAGGCAACGTCCCGCTTTCACGCGCATGTCGAACGATCCGCAAACGCCTGCAAACGCAAAGCCTGTCACGCAACCTCCTCCGCCGCCAACTCGCGAGGAGCGGCGGCGGCCTTGGGCGCAGCTCAAATATTTCACGTTTCAACCGGCGATTTTTCCGCGGCTGCTCGGCGAGGTGTCGCCTGATGCGCGCGCGGGCGATCTGGTCACGGTTTATGACAAGGCCGGCCACCGGCTCGGCACGGGGTTGTACAATCCGCGCGCAAAAATCGTGCTGCGCGTCGTTTCGCACGGGCCGGAGGTTTCGCACGAGTCGGAAGCGGAGAGCGCGGAGGGCGCGGAGGGCGCGGAAAGCGCGGGGAGCGCGGAGGGCGAGGCGTATTTCGAGCGGGCGATACGGCGCGCGGTGGCGTTGCGGCGCGATGTGTTCCGGCTCGACGAAACGACAGACGCCTACCGCCTGATCAACTCCGACGGCGACGGCTTGAGCGGACTGACGATTGACCGCTACGCCGACACGCTTTTCTGCGAGGTGTACTCGCTCGGCATCGCGCAACGCCTGCCGCGCTGGCTGCCGTTGCTGCACGCGCTGGCGGGCACGCGGTTCGCGCGCGTCCACGTCGACCACGACATCGGCTCGCTCGAAGGCATCCGGCCGTCCGTGTTCAACGAAACCAACGCCGCCGCCCCGCGCCTCGTGAAAATTCGCGAAAACGGAATCCGCCTCGAAGTCGATTTCGCCGGGGGGCACAAGACCGGCTTCTTCTGCGACCAGCGCGAAAACCGCCGCGCGCTCGCGCGTTTCACGAAAGGCGCGCGCGTGCTCGACCTTTGCAGTTACACGGGCGGGTTTTCGCTCTCTGCAAAAATCACCGGCGGCGCCGCCGAAGTGACCGCCGTCGATCTCGACGAGGCCGCCATCGCGCAGGCGCGGCGCAACGCGAACCTCAACCAGGCGCGTCTGAAATTCGTCCACGCCGACGCCTTCGCCTACGCGCGCCAGATGCAGACCAACGGGGAAAGCTGGGACGTCGTCGTACTCGACCCGCCCAAGTTTATTTTCACGCGCGAGGAGTCCGGCAATCGCGAGGGCCGCCAGAAATATGAGGACCTCAACCAGCTCGCCATCAGCCTCGTGAAACCCGGCGGCGTGTTTGTGACGTGCTCGTGCTCGGGCCTGCTCGGCCTTGAGGATTTCGAGCAGCACGTGATCAAGGCCGCGCACCGGCTCAACCGGCGCCTGCAATTTTTCGATCGCACGGGGCCGGGACCGGATCATCCGGTTTACTCGAACTGCCTCGAAAGCCGTTACCTGAAAGTCTTGTGGAGCCGCGTGGTATGATGAATCGCACGCTCGCACAAATCACGCGCTCAGGCCCGGTGCTGCTCATCGACTCCGCGTCGGCGCTCGTGCAAACCGGACTGCTGCGCGCCGGCCGGCCGCCGCTCTGGGAAACGCAAACCGCCGAAGCGGGCACGGCGATTTTTTCGTGCACGGAAAAACTCCTCGCCCGCGCCGCGCTCACGCTGGACGACATCGCCGCTTTCATTTTCTGCGACGGCCCCGGCTCGATGCTCGGCATCCGCACGGTGGCGGTGGCGCTTCGCGCGTGGCGCGTGGTGCGCGGCGGGCGTCCCGTGCATTCGTATTGCAGCCTCGCGCTCGTGGCGCACCACCTGCTCGCCACGGAAAACGCCCGCGACCTCTCGCTCATCGCCGACGCGCGCCGCGACACGTGGCACCACGTCGGCATCGACGCCGCGGGACGCGTCTCCGCGCTTCGCCGCGTGCCCACCGCGCAACTCGCCGGCGCGCTCGTGACGCCGGGGCATTTTCGCAACTGGACGCCGCTGCCCGAAGGCGTGCGCGTGACGCCGTACGATATCGCCGCAATGCTGACGCCACCCGCGCCCGCGTCCGCACTCGCCGCCGCGCCCACACCCGCCGACGCGCCCACGCTCACCGGCGTGCCCACGCTTGCCGCCGCGCCCACACCCGCCGGCGCGTCCGCACTCGCCGACGCGCCGCTCTTCGCGCCCGCGCCGGAACCGGACGCGTTTTTGCACGAGGAGCCTGTTTACCAGACGTGGACCCCGCGGGTGCATCAGGCGGGGTGAACGCCACAACGCTGCCAACGCCACAACGCCGCCATTTTTTGATTTTCCGCATTGCCGCGCGGTACGGGCATGCCACGCTGCACGGTTTATTTTCCATGAAAATCCTCTCCAAAGCCTTCGCCAAGACCTTCGCCAAAATCCTTGTCCTGCCTGCCGCGCTCTGCGCGTTCGCGACCGCAACCGTCCCGCTTTCCGCGCAGGACATCGCGCTCCCCGCGCCGCAAAAAACCGGCGGCATCCCCGTCATGGACGCGCTGGCGAAACGCGCCACCGGGCGCAGTTTCGACCCCGCGCGCGAACTCACCCCGCAGCAACTCTCCAACCTCCTCTGGAGCGCCTGGGGCATCAATCGCGCCGACGGACGCCGCACCGCGCCCTCGGCGAACAACAAGCAGGAAACCGACCTCTACGTCCTCCTCAAAACCGGCGCCTACCGCTACGACGCGAAAGCCGGCGCGCTCGTGCTCGTCGCCGCCGGTGACAAACGCGAGTCGGGCGGCGTGCAGCCATTCGTGAAAGACGCGCCCGTCACCCTCGTGATTGTCGCCGACCTCTCCAAACTCTCGCAAAAAACCGAGGCTGAAAAACGCGAAGTCGCCGCCGTCAACGCCGGCTACATCTCGCAAAACATCTATCTCCACTGCGCCTCCGAGGGACTCGCCACCGGCGCCCGCATGATGCTCGACCGCGCCAAACTCGCCACCGCGCTTTCCCTCAAACCCACCCAGTGGGCCGTCATCGCCAACTCCGTCGGCTACGCGAAAAAATAAAACACACCGCGCCCATCCACGCTCATCCGCATCCATCCGCGCCCATTCGCTATTCACCTTCTCTTTTCCCATTTCCCATTTCCCTTCTCCCATTTCCCATTTCCCTTCTCTCTTCCCACTTCCTTTTTCAACCATGCAAAAACCCACCGACAAACCTGCCGATAAAACAGCAACGCCCGTTTCCAAAACAGCAACGCCCGCCGCCGCCTCGCCAAAGGTGAAATTCTTCAGCGGTGAAAACATCCCGCTCGAACTGCACAAAGTCCGCGTCGTGCAGAAACTCCACCTCGTGCCCGTCGAACGCCGCCTCGCCGCCATCCAGGAAGCCAGCTTCAACACCTACCAACTCGGCACGCG
>JAISGL010000298.1 GCA_031263125.1 Opitutaceae bacterium
TTCCACCTGGCGCGCGCTCGACACGCCGCGGGGACTGGCCGCGCTCCGCGCCTTCGCCGCCGAAAACACCTTCTCCATCGAATACCTCTGGGTGTTCGCGCGCGCCGCCCGGCTCACCATTGGCGAACGCGTCATCCTCTTCGGCGGCGGCGGGGCGGGAGGCGCGACCGGCGCGCGCGCCTGCGTGGTCGCCCGCCTGCGCGACGACCGCGACGCCTTCGACGCCGCGTGGAAAACCGTCTTCCCCGGCGGCACCGAAAACGTCGCCTACAACATGGAGCACATCCTGCTCTGGCGCCTCCGCCACGAACTCTTTGCCGGCCCGCCTCTCACCGATGCCGGGGCGCCCGACCTGCGCCCCGCCGATTGGAAATCCATCCCCGGGCAAGTCGCCGAAACCATCACGGAACGCCTGCGGCCGGACAAAGCCGGACCGATGAATTAACCGCGAAGGGCGCGAAGGAGTGGTGAGTGCTGAGGAGTAATACCATTTCCGGTTGCGGCTTTACCGCGCCAATTCCAGAAGAGTCACAGAGGACACAGAGCGCGCCAAGCCGCGACACAGAGGGCACGGAGGCCATCAAGACATCACGCGTCCCCCCGCGTGCGGGCATTCTTTCAGCCGGACGGGCCTCCCCAACCTCTGTGCCGCGCCGCTGCGGCGCGCTCCGTGCCCTCTGTGACAAAACAGAAACCTTCCGCATATCCTGCGCATATCCTGCCGCCGGCATCCACCTTTGGTTGCGGCTATGCCGCGCCGGGTCTCCGTGGTTTAATCTCTCTTCCCTGCCGCCGAAAATAGCGACGAACCATTATTTTAGACAGAATGAACAGGATGGGAAAGAATGAACAAAATTAACCCATTCCGTCCATTTCATTCAATTCCGTTCATTCTGTCTAAAAAAAACGAACCATTATTTTAAACAGGATTACAGGATTTCTCAGGATTATCATGATTAAACCCCACGCCTGTCCGATTAAAACCCGTTGATTTCCAATTGGATAGGAATACCAACCAATGGAATGCTTGTATTATATTCTGCAACCAATTGATGCAGAGTGAGTTTTTCAAGTGAGCTGATTGATATAATTTGCAAAGTCCGGTGCAGGCTGCCGGGCAGCGTCAATTGACGATGAGCGATGGCCACCAACAGGTGAGCGCACACCGCCGTCCATATCTGTACGGCCACCCCGTTGCGATTGTTTGAATAAAATCCGTGCAGACGCAGGTGTTGTTTTATCCATCGGAAAAACAATTCTATTTCCCAACGTCTTTTATAAATCGCCGCGATTATCAACGCAGGCAGGACAAGATTATTCGTCAAAAACACAAGATGTTTTTGCGTTTCGTTGTCATAATAATGGATGCGACGCAACGCCTCCGGATAATCGCGGCGAGCCTTTGCGCTACCCATCCGGATGGTCTGGTCGCAACGCAGGCCGCAGGCTTTGTCCACGGTTCTTGATTGGACGACATAAAAGCCCATGTTGCTTTTGGCCCGGATCACAAACCACGCCCCGGCCCGATGGATTTTATACAGGCGTTTATAATCCACGTAACCGCGATCCAATGTATAGTAACCGCCCGGACTGAAAACGATGTCATCAAGGAAGTTAACGTCGTGCACGTCACCTGCGACCAAGGTGCAGAACTGCGGCAGTTCGGGGGCCACCGCGAGCACGACATTGAGTTTGACCGCCGCTTGCGTGCCTTGCCAGCGCGCCCACGGAAAAATCGCAAGGCTCAAATCGATGAGGGTGGAGTCTATGGCAAAAAGCTCTCCGTCGAGATCAATTACATCCTTGGCACCAGCGTAAAGTTTACTCGCGCGACGCATCAGAAGCTCGGCCACACTGGCGAACAGTTGCGCCGGACGATGCTCGTTGGCGTAAGCCAGATTGGTACGCGTTATATTGCCGCGAATGCCCGAATGATAGAGTACGTTGCCTCGGGCGTTCAAACACGCCTCGATGTCGCGCAAGCTCTCGCGATGGGTCAGTTGCGCGAATATCATCGCCGCAAAATGATCATACGCCGACAGCGCAGGCGTTTGCCTGCATGTGGAATATCGCAACGCGCAACGTCGGAACTCTTCTGGATGCAGCCCATCGAGTATTTGTGAAAGGATGGTTTTCCCGGGTTTCATGCTGCCAGCCCGTCAAATCACCCGAAAAAATCAAATCGATCACATGATAATTATGTCATTATCTGTTGTCAAAAAGCATCTTATAAAATATCGCTCCCGCCTTGTTCGGACAGACGTGGGGCCGTAATAATTGCCGCGCCAGATCTGGCGCTCGTAGCGGTAGGTGGAGTGGCGGATGCCGGCGCCGGCGCGGAAGGTGACGGGGTGGTTGAAGAGGCGGACGGCTTTTGTGAGGTCGAGGTAGCCGGCGGATTGTGTGTTTTCGGTTTCGCCGGGGTTGCGGGAGACGCCGTTGGCGTAGGTGGAGTGGCGGTTCCAGTTTTGCTGTTGTGACCAGTCGGTGCCGGCGGTCTGGACGAGCGTCCATTCGGGCGAGGAGCCGTCGGGGCGGGTGGCGGTCCAGCCGATGCCGCCGATGCGGTTTTCGGAGGAGTTGAAGGTGTTTGGCGCGGTGTAGTCGCGGTTCGACCTTGTGATGCCGCCGCGGAAGACGGCCTCGAAGGATTTTGTCTTGTATATAAGGCGGGGCGAGAAGACGTAGGAGACGTCGCGCACCCTTTGCATGGAGTTGGCGGTGTAGAGCGAGGTGTTGTTGGAGGAGGCGTGGGTGGGGTCCACAATCCACTCGACCAGGGAGGACTCCGGGTGGACGTTCGGGGCGGGGCCGAAGTAGCCGGGCGACGAGGTTTCCTCGTTCCAGGCGCGGAGGGAGATGCCGGCGTGGTAGTAGGTGTTTGTGACGTCGGTGTAGGAACTGCGGAGGGCGAGGGTGAGGTTGGATGTGAGTTTGAAGTCGGCGGAGATGTTTGCGGCGAGGCGTTGCTGGAGGCGCGGGCCGACGGTCCAGTTCATGCGGTTTATATAGGGGTC
>JAISGL010000307.1 GCA_031263125.1 Opitutaceae bacterium
CCTTCGCGGATGGCGGCTGCGCCGGGGATGCCGCGAGTCGCGGCTTCGGGGCCGATTTTCACGACGCGTCCGACGGAGCCGTAGCCGGGGACAAAGGGGAATTGCGCCCACCATTCCAATCCCTTGCGGCAGGCGAGTTCGGTGCCGGCGCTGACGATGCTGCATTCGTTTTCAATCAGGATGCCGGTTTGCGGGTCGAGGGTTTCGAGGAGTCCGGACGTTGGCGCTTCCTGAAGTTCCGCGCAGGCGGTTTTTGGGAAGACGATTTGGTTGTAGTAGGAGCGCATGGGAGTGAGAGAGTGTGAGAGTGAGTTTTTTTAAGTGATGTTAGGGACTGATGTTACGCGGCGCGCAGGGTCTGATCTTGCGTCAGGCCGCGAATTACCTGTGTGGCTTCCCACGCGGGTGCGGCCTGACACAAGGTCAGGCCCTACGAAATATTGCCGGTCGCGTAACATCGGTGAATCAGGTGCGGTGCGTTCAGGCGCGGCCCCAGCGGCGGAGCTGGTCGATGCAGGCTTTCACGCCTTCCAAGGGCGTCGTGGTGTAGTGTTCCTGTTCGACGATGAGCCATTCGAGGGCGCTGGCGGCGTCGACGGCGCGGAAGACGTTTTCGAAATCGACGGGGCCGAGGCCGAGTTCCTTTTCATCCTTGAGATGGAGCAACGTGACACGGCGGCCTTGTTCGCGCATGAAAGCGGCGGGGTTTTTTCCGGCGACCTGCGCCCAGTAAACGTCGAGTTCCACGCCGAGGTTGCGCGGTTCGGAGGCGTCGAGCATCCAGTCAAACACAGCGCGTTTTTCGACGGGGGGCGCGAATTCGGCGGCGTGGTTGTGGAATGAGAGGCGCAGGCCGGCGGCGCGCAGCGTGGCGCCGATGGCGTTGAGTTCTTCGCCGATGTGTTCGCAGGCGGCGGCGGTGGTGAATTGTCCGGCGGGCCAGGAGGGACAGACGATGTTGCGCGTGCCGAGGAGTTGCGCCTCGGCGATGAGTTGCGGGAGTCCGGCGCGCAGGCGGTCGATGCCGACGTGCATGCCGGCGGCGCGCAGGCCGGCGGTTTTCAGCGCGGCGGCGGCGCCGGGGGCGTCGAGGTTTCCGTAGCCGGCGAGTTCGACGCCGGCGTAACCCATTTGGGCGATGGCGGCGGCGGTGGCGGCGAAGTTTTTGTGCATTTCGTCGCGGAGGGACCAGAGTTGGAGGGCGATTGGGAGTTTGTTCATGGTGGGTGAGGAGTGTGAGAGTGTGAGGGTGTGAGTGTGTGAGGGATTTTAGAGTGGGGGCGGCATTCTGACGCTTTTTTGGTTTCGGAAAGCGGCGGGACGCCGCTTCCACTTTAAGGGCGTTGGCGCGGGTTATTTTATGCGCACTTCGCGACCGCTTTTGGCGGAGGCGTAGATGGCGTCGAGGATTTTTTGGATGGCGAGGGATTCCTCCGGTTTCACGAAAGGGTCCGCGCGGCCGAGGACGCAATCGACGAAATGTGTCATGCGGTTGTCACCGGCGGGGCCGGCGGCGGCGGTGACGAGTTCGGTCGTGTAACCGGTTCTTGTCTGCCTGAACATTTTCAACGGCGGGAGTCGCAGGCCGGCTTCGGTGCCGAAAATTTGCGTGGCGTTGCAATCGGGGTCCTCCTGGTGCGCGGCCCAGGAGGCTTCGAGGAGGACGGTGCGGCCGCTTTTGAGTTTGATGAGCGCAACGCAAAAGTCGTCCACGTCGAAGGGTTGCGCAGGGTCGATTTCGCCGCGGCCCCATGAGCCGTTGCCTTTGCCGCGCGGGCCGAATTGCGCGCAGGTCTGGCCGCTCACGGCGGCGGCTTCGTATTCATTCATCAAATACAGGCAGCGGTCGAGGGCATGCACGCCGATGTCGTAGACGCAACCGCCGCCGGAGAATTTTTTTTGCGTGAACCAGGAGCCGATGCGCGGGATGCCGGCGCGGCGCATCCAGGCGGTTTTGGCGTGGTAAACGTCGCCAAGTTCGCCGGCGTCGATGAGGCGGCGGGCGGTTTGCACGTCGGGCAGGAAGCGGTTGTTCTGGCCGACCATGAGGACGAGGTTGCGTTTGCGCGATTCGGCGACGAGGCGCGCGGCTTCGCGGGCATTGGTCGCCATCGGTTTGTCGAGCATGACGTGTTTGCCGGCGCGGAGGGCGGCGAGCGCGACGGGGGCGTGCAGGTGGTTGGGCAGTGCGATGGAGACGATGTCGACGTCGGCGCGGCGGAGGAGGGCGCGCCAGTCGGCGAGGACTTCGGGCACGCCGTATGTGCCGGCGGCGGCGCGGGCGCGTTCGAGGGAGGTGTCGGCGATGGCGACGACGCGCGCGGCGGGGTGCTTTTGGAAACTGGCGATGTGGTCAACGCCGATGGCTCCGGCGCCGATGACGGCGACGCGGACGGGCGCGATGCGGGCGGGCGCGATGCGGATAGGCGCGATGCGGGCGGGCGTGGGTTTGTGCGGTTTTGATTTCATGGATGCGGATGTTCAGGTTGGGATTCAGGTTGGATTCAGGTTGGGATTCAGGTGAGGATTCAGGTGGGGAGGATGATTTTGGGGAGGTTGCGGGACTGGAAAAAATCGCGCCAGCGGCGTTTGGTGTCGGCGTCGGGCGGGCGGGTGTTGAGCGCGGGGCGGGGGATGCCGAGGAGGTCGTATTTGGAGAGGCCGGCGTCGTGGTAGGGGATGATTTCGATGCCGGCGAGGCGCGGGTGGTCGCGCGCGAAGGCGGCGATGGAGTCGAGGTGTTCCTGGGTGTCGTTGACGCCGGGGATGAGCGGGCAGCGGAGAATGATGGTCGCGCCGTTTGCGTAGAGGCGGTGGAAATTTTCGAGGATTTGCGCGGGCGGGCGGCCCGTGAGCGAGCGGTGCAAGCCGGGGTGCGCGGCGGTGTCGGTGGCTTTGTGGTCCCAAAGGAAAACATTGACGTGCGGCGCGAGCAGGTCGAAGGCGGCGGCGGGCGCGTGGCCGCAGGTGTCGAGCGCGGTGTGAATGCCTTCGGTGCGCGCGGCGCGGAGGAGGGCGTGACAGAAACGGAGTTGGAGCGCGGGTTCGCCTCCGGAGAGCGTGAGGCCGCCGCCGGAGGCGTCGTGGTAGCGTTTGTCGCGGAGCGCGGTTTGCAGGATTTCGCCGACGGTGATTTTGCGTCCGTGGAGTTTGGGGGCGGCTCCGGGGGTGGCGGCGCGCAGGGCGCGTTGCGGGGCGCGGCTCCAGGATTCGGGGTTGTGACACCAGAGGCAGCGGAGCGGGCAGCCTTTGAAAAAAACGGTCGTGCGCAGGCCGGGGCCGTCGTGAAAGGCGCCGCGCTGGATGTCGAAGATGATTCCGGTGACGGCGTGGTCGTCGGCGGGGGCGGCGGCGGGGATGTCGGCGAAGTCGCGGGCGAGGTCGCCGTCGGAGATGCCGGCGGGGATGTCGGCGAGGTTGGCGGCGAGATCGTCGGCGAGGTTGGCGGCGAGATCGTCGGCGGAGTCGGCGGCGGTGGGGATGTCGGTGAAGTCGCGGGCGAGGTCGGCGGCGGAGTTGCCGGCAGGGATGTCGGCGGAGGTGTCGGTGGGGATGTCGGTGAAGTCGCGGGCGAGGTCGTCGGCAGAGTTGCCGGCAGGAATGTCGGCGGAGGTGTCGGCGGAGTTGCTGGCGGGGATGTCGGCGAGGTTGGCGGCGGGGGTGTTCATTTGTTGAGCGTCATTCGTTGAGCGTGCGGGCGAGAATTTCCAACTGGATGTCGCGGGAGAGGTCGATGAAACGCATGCTGAAACCGCCGACGCGCACGATGAGGTGGCCCCATTTTTCGGGTTCGCGCATGGCGTTTTCGAGGTCGCCGCGATTGACGACGGTTATCATGGCCTGCGTGCCTCCGGCGGCGAACCAGCCGTCGAGGAGCGCGGCGGTTTTGGCGAGGTTGGCGGGCGAGAAGAGCGCGCGGGCGAACTTCATGTTTTGCACGGAGCCGGCGTGGATGGCGGGGTTGATTTTGAGGAGCGAGTTGAGGAAGGCGGTGACGCCGTTGCGGTCGAGGCCGGGCGAGGGGTTGATGGCATTGGCCATGGGTTCGCCGGCGGCGCGTCCGTCGGGCGAGGCGGCGGTGTGTTTGCCGAGGACGGTGTTGGCGCCGTTGTTGATGATGACGACGTGATAGTGGTCGAGGCCGGCGCGCGCCGCTTGTTCGCGGGCGGCGGCGCAGACGTGTTCGTGTACGCGGGCGGCGAGCGCGTCGGCTTCGTCGTCGTCGTTGCCGAACTTCGGCGCGTCGAGGAGTTGCCGGCGGAGGGCGGCGTTTTTGGGCGAGGCGAAGTTGTCGTCGCAGGCGCGGACGATGTCGTCGAGCGTGCAGGCGCGTTGTTCGTAAACGAGGCGGCGGATCGCAACGAGGCTGTCGGCGGTGTTGATGTTGCCGTAACTTTCGAGCGTGCCGCCGAGGCGGCGCGCGCCGCCGGAGAAGATGGGTTTGCCGCGTTCGAGGCAGTCGTCGAAGAGCAGGCTGATGAGGAGGAAGGGCGCGGCGTCGCCGGCGGCTTCGTAGGTGATTTTTTCCTGGCGCGCGAGCGCGGCGACGGCGGCGGAAACGGCGGCGGCGTAGGAAGACCAGAGTGATTCGAAGGTGGGGAAGGGGGCGGCGGGAGTGTGGGTGTGGGCGGGGGTGGGGGAGGCGGGGTTATTTTCGATTTTCGATTCTCGATTTTCG
>JAISGL010000059.1 GCA_031263125.1 Opitutaceae bacterium
CGGAGGGTTGGGTGGATGGAGGTGTTTGGTAATGTGTGCAGGTTCATTTTCCCAGCTTCAAGGAAATGAAACGGGCGCTTTTGTCTAGCAAAAAAGCACTTTTGCTGACTGTCAGCAACTTGCACGCTCACGGGCTAAGACCCTGGCGTTAGTTCTACTTTGTTATAAAAAAGCTTGATTTCTTAACTGATGTTACGCGACTGGCAGGATTTCGTAGGGCCTGACCTTGTGTCAGGCCGCGAATTACCAGTGTGGCTTCTCATGCAGACGCAGCCTGACACAAGATCAGACTCTGTATAATCCTATCGTCCGCGTAATATCAGCTGGCGTAAGTTGCCAGCCCTACCCTGCCCGTTTGTTGCGTTTGTCGTTGTGTCGTTGAATCTGTTCACGCCGTTTCGACTCAGTCGGACGCAAGCATGCGCCGTCGTGGCGTGCGCATAACCATGATTTCGTCCGTATCGCTACTGCCGCCCACGCTACTGCCGTCGCCCGCGCCGCCCCAGTCGCAGACGGGCGGCAGGGCGCGGGGTTCCTTGCGGCGGCGTAACCCCGTCTTTCGTCGGAGGAGCGTGAGATGTTTTGCGACAAAGGCCCTGCCGCCGAGTATGCCTCCATTGGTAAAATAGCGTATCTGGCATCTCAATGCGGTGGACAGTGGCAGTTTCCCTCCCGCGCGCACCGTTTCCTCAAAAAGATTTTCGGAAACGGCAGCTTTGCCAGCACGCGGTTTGGCGCCGCTGCCGATAATCATGAGCCGGTAGTATTCCTGCGCGCCCTGCCAGGTGCGCGCGTCATCCTCGCCGATAACATGCACAAGCCCCGCCTGTGCGATTTTCCTGCCCGCGACGGCCTCGCTATAGCCGCAAAACCGGTAGTCCTTGGGATCGTCGACGAGTCCTGCGCGCACAGGATTCAAGTCGATGTATGCGGCCATGACGCGAACAGCACGTCCGTCCGACTGAACGAGCACGCTCTTGAAGCGCTCGGCCCAGAGCGTGCCAAAGCGGTTGTGGTTTTTGTTGAACCAGATGGTGAAGCGTTGTTTGAGCAGCTTCATGAAAGCCGAGACATCATTCATGAGTGCAAGCTGCTGTTTGCGCCATACCTCGGCGTCGGGACCGCCAGCCTTGAGCTGCGCTTCGACGACCGCCAGCGATGTGGTTTGGAAACGTGTTGGTTCCGGGTAGAGCAAGCGATAGCGACGCAGATGTTCCTCGTCGGAGATCGGCGCTTTTTTCGGAACCCTGACAAGCACATGGAAGTGGTTTTCCATGACGGCGTAAGTGAGTATGGAAACGCCGCAGTAGTCGGCGATTTGCCACATTTGACGGCGAAACATCTCCTTGGCATCCTCGTCGAAAAGCCGTTCGCCGTTAACAGTGCGGGAGATGCAGTGGTAGACAGCATCCTCTCCATGAATTTTTATCCGTGCGATTCTCATGCGAAAAACAAACGCCGAAAAATAGCCACGCTACAAGCCTAATCTAGAGTCTGTCCCTGTTTTTATAGTCTCTTTACAGTTTTCATTCGCACATTAATTCGAGTTCTGCAGTTCGCCCGGATGGCGAAAAAAATTTCAGAGGAGAGCGGTTTCTTGTTCGGGCGCGTTTCAGAGGGAAACGTTATCGCAACGAGGCATGTAGTGTAGGGGACTCGGCTTTAAATAAATTGCAATTTATGAGGGGGCAATGAAGCGATCACGTTGATGGCGGCGGCAGCCGTGATGGTGACGAACCATTTGCGCAAACCGGTGCGTTTCCACCTCTCTTTGGCGAATTCATTTTAGCCGAGTTCCTTATATCCTGATGTTACGCGGTTGGCTGTTTTCGTAGGGCCTGACCTTGTGTCAGGCCGTGCTTGCGAAGGGAAGCACATAGATAATTCGCGGCCTGACACAAGGTCAGGCCCTACGGGCTGCGTAACATCAGTTATATCTTTCAAGTGACCGACCCGGGGCGGCCCCCGGGAAAAACCGGAAAAGTAACAACTTGAGTTTTGGGAATTGCGCAGGATTTTGGAATTTTATAATCTTTATTATGTTGAATATAAACATATTCAAGTTGTTGCTTGAGAGCCTTCGGCTTGAGGAGCTGCTGCAAATAAAAAAATATTTTAACAAAGTAGAAGCAGGGCGGTTTCGGCGTTTCGGGCGAGGAGCCTGACAACCGTCCTGCCAAATGTATCTGCGTCGATGGAGAATACCATGCGCATGCTTTATTCCGGCGCATGCTTTATTCTTACTTGTGTTCCATCGACGGCGTCCACGCATGCGCAGCGTCACCGACGGCAATCACCGGAAACGCCGAGATGCGCAAACGCGCCGCGCCCATCGGAATGAGCGTGACGGTTTCCTCCGGCTCGCGGCTCACCACCGGGCCTGGCTGCAACTTGCCCGCAAGCCCGTGCCCGTCGAGCGTCCATTGCGGGATTTTTTTCGCACGCACGGTCATGCGAATCGGCACGCTGTCGGGCGTGAATGGAAAATTGTTTTCCGGCCATGCGAGCTTTTGCACGTCAAACGATTTTTCGCGCTGCACGCCCGCGCCGTCATCAAGCAGCAGCCCGTAATTCCACGGAGTCGTTGGGAAAATCTCGAACGAGGGCCACTTTGATTTGTCAACGCCGGGCTGCCACCGCGAATCGCGAATCGCCGTTTCGACACTGTCGCGGCGCTCGTAACGCTCGCCGATTTTCAGCGAAAATGTCAGCGGGCCGTAATTCACGCTCACGCTGTTGTGGTTTTGCGTCCACTCGCGCACGGCGACGCGCATCGGCAAATCGAGCGTCACAGTGTCGTTGTCGCGCCAGTCACGCTCGATGCGGATGTAGCTGCCCGGAGTCGCGGCGGCGGGGACATTTTTTCCGTTGATCGAGACCGTCGCGGACCCGCACCACGCGGGCACGCGCAAGTAGAGCGGGAACGCCGCGGCGTCCGCGCCCTCCTTGCGAATCGTGAACAGGATGCGCTCCCCAAACGGATACAGCGTCTCCTCGATCACGCGCACGGTGCCGCCTTTCGCGCCAACGCGCGCCGTCGCCTCGCTCGCCGAATAAAGCGCGGCGCAAAGCCCGTTGTCCGGCGTGGCGAGCCAGAGATGTTTCGCGTAATACGGCCAGCCGGTGGAGTGGTTGTGCTGGCAGCAGCGCGAGCTGAACGGGTTCATCATGAAAAACGGGCCGCGATTCTGAATGCCCGGCGCGTGGTTTTGCGCATCGCTCACGACCATGTTGGGCGCGGTGAAGTAGCGCAGCGCCCGCATGTCGGGCATCATCGACGCGGGCATCGAGTTGAACGCGACGTCCTCGCAATGATCGGCCCAAAACGGATCGCCCGTGATCTGCATGAGCAACTGGTCGGACAGCATCTGCTCGACGAAACCGCATGTCTCCGTCGCCTGGTGCGGGTCGGTGTAACCGGGGCGGCTGTTTTCATCGCCGCCAAACATCCCGCCGGGCGCCTGTCCGAAGCGTTTGCGTATCTCATGAAAATTCGCGTAGGTCGCGCGCAGTTCGCGCTCGTCGTGCGTCTGCAAATAATGCGTGGCCGGCTCGCGAAAACACTGGGCGATGTTCACATTGTGCCAGTTGGGCAGCGTGCCGGGAATCGCCCAGCTGGCGGTGCGGCGGTGGATTTTTTCAGCGAGTTCGAGGAGCTTTCCGTCGCCGGTGCGATTGTAGAGCCAGTAAACGCTGTACAGATTGTCGCCGCCGCGCATCCGCTGCCAGTAATGCGTCAGGAATTTTTTGTCCGGCACGGCGAGCTGGTGATAAAAATATCGCGTCATCAATTCGAGCACGCGTTTGTCGCCCGTGTGCTCGTAATGGTTTTGCAGGCAGAAAAGCATGATCATGTTCGCCCAATAATCGCGCGTGCCGTCGTCCTTGAAGCGCTGGTCCGGCCCGAAGTCGCCGTCTTCACGCTGGCTGTTGAGCGCGCCCTCGATCCATATCCCGGACCCGGTCAGTATTTTTTTGTCGTCCAGCACGCAGCCCATCAACTGGTAGCCCTTGAGCCAGTAGGGCACTTCCTCCCAGCCGTATTTTCCAAGCCCGTCCCCGCCCAGCCATGCGTTGTCCTCTTTTTGCAGCCACGCGCTGATTTCGCCGAGCCGGCCGCAAAGCCCGTCGCGCTGGCGATGGAGCATTTCAAGCAGCCAGCCCTTCGCGCGCACGGCGCCCGGCGGCAGCGCGATGAACCGGCTTGGCAGAAGCGGCGCGCGGTTGCCGGTGTAGTGCGCGTTGGTTGCGCCGGCCGGGGGGCGTTCGACAATCGTGAGCGATCCGGCGCGCGCGACGGCGCTTTCAAATGGCGCGCATGCAAGCGCAAGAACGATCCAGAACAGGCGACTTGGGGATTTTGCCATGATGTCCTTGGAATGATTGCATCCGTTAATTTACGCCAGCAAATGCGGGCGCTCATTGAATGTTTTCCAGATGAACTCGCCGAAAATCGTGTTCGCCCATGCGAACCAGGAGCGCGTGAAGTTTTTCGGATCATCCTTGTGAAACGCCTCGTGCATGAGGCCGGTGCCCGCGTGCGTCGTTTGCAAGGTATTCAGGCAGCGCGCGATTTCGCCGTCGTTCGCGGCGGTCAGCCCCTCGATGATCACGCCGAGCGGCCAGATCATGTCGACGCCGACATGCGGGCCGCCGAGTCCGGTCGCGGCTTTGCCGACACACCAATACGGATTCCGCGGCGAAAGCAGCATCCGGCGCGTGTTCGCGTAGATGTCGTCCGTGGCGGAAACCGCGCCGAGATACGGCAGCGAGAGGAGGTTCGGTATGTTGCCGTCGTCGGTGCAGTAGTAATTGCCAAACGCATCGACCTCGAACGCGTAGACGCGCCCGGCCTTCGGGTGATTGACAATCGCGTGCTCGTGAAGCGCGGCTTCGACTTCGCCGGCGAGGGCGCGGCATTCGCGCGCGAGGCCGCTGTCGTTGCGAAGTTTTTCAACCATCTCCGCCGCCTGGCGCAGGCTCACGACCGCGAAAAAATTCGAGGGCACGAGAAACGGGAAAATCGTGGCGTCGTCGCTCGGGCGGAACATCGAGTGAATCATGCCGGTGGGTTTCGCCGGGTTGCCATAGCCGCGTCCCGGAACGGTGTCGGTCGCCCATTGGGTGCGGCGCATGAACGTGTAAGGGCCTTTGTCCGTCTTGCGCTGCTGCTCGCGGAAGGTGCGCAGCGTGAGGCGCACCGCCTCGTGCCACGCGGAATCAAACGGCGACGCATCGCCGGAGAGTTTCCAGTATCCGTGCGCAAGGCGGATCGGGTAGCAGAGCGAGTCGATCTCCCATTTGCGCTCGTGGATGCCCGGCTTCATGTCGGTCATGTCGGTCTTCCATTCGCCGCGCTTGTTGTCGTCCTTGTAGAACGCGTTTGCGTAAGGGTCCTTTATGATGCAGCGCACCTGGCGGTTGATGACCCCGGCGATCAACCGGCGCAGCGGCCCGTCGTCATGCATCAATTGCAGATACGGATACACCTGCGCGGAGCTGTCGCGCAGCCACATGGCGTCGATGTCGCCCGTGATGACGTAGGTGTCGGGACGTCCGCCGGCCTCGGAGTAATCGACGGTCGTGTCGAGCGTGTTGGGGAAACAGTTGCCGAACAGCCAGGCGAGTTCCTTGTTGCCGACGGAGGATTGCACGCGGGCGATGGCGCGCTCGACGGCGGCGCTCGTGAAGCGGCGCCTGGCAGGCGGCGTGCGCACGACGGGAAATGAATCCGCGCCGGACAACGGACCGGTTGCGGCGGCGCCAAAAGCCGTCCTTGAAACCGCGAGCGCCGTCGCGGCAAGCGTTGATGTGCGTATAAAATTTCTGCGATTCATGGTTGTGCGGGTTGGGCGGGTTGGGCGAATTGTGCTGGCTGTGCTGGTTGTGCGAGTTTGGCGAGTTGGGCGGCTTGTGCGGGTTGGGCGGGTTGGGCGGGTTGGGCGGGTTGGGTGAATTGTGCGGGTTGTGCGGGTTGTTGCCGGATGGAAACTGCGCCGGCATCCAATTTTCGCAGCGCAAACACATACGCGCCGAGCGCGATGGCGGCGCTTGTGCCGAGCCGGGAAATGCCGACGGCGATGCGGGCGGAGGCGTCGTAGGTGACGGTTCGCGCGGTGCGGATGTCGCCGCTGTTTATAAATGCCTCAAGCCCGCCGGCGCTTTCGATCTCGAATGCCTTTTGCACGAGGCGGCGGATTTTTTTCCCGTCCGGCAACGTGTAGGCGCCGTTCAGCTCGCCAACGAGCGCGGGCAAAAACAGCGGCGCGCCCGCGGAGAGTCCGCCTCCGATGACAACGAGGCTGTCGGCAACCGCCAGCGCGTTCGCAATGGCATCGCCCGCGGCCTCGCCCATGCGCCGGTAGGCTTCGATGGCGGCGTCGCGGTTGCCCGGCGCGTCGCCCCTGGCGATCGCCTCGATGTCCCTCGGATCGGGCGCCGCGCCGGATGCGATTCCCGCAAGCCCGGCGTAAACGCGGCGCACGGCGCGAATGCTCACGCTTTCCTCGACGTTCATCGAGGGCGCGAGCTTGTTGCGCAGCAGCCAGACCTCGGCGGCCATCGAATTGTCGCCCAGGAAAAGTTCGCCGTTGCGCACGAGTCCGCCGCCGAAGCCGGTGCCGATGGTGAAGCCGAGCAGGTTGTTGAAACGTTTGGGGCTGCCGGCTTTTTCAAGCAGGCCGTTCACGTAGGGCAGAAACCCGCCGATCGCCTCGCCGCAGGTGAAAAGATCGCCGTCGTTGTTGATGAAAACGGGAACGCCGAGCGCCTCCTCCAGAATCGCGCCCAGCGGCACGCCGCCTCCAAAGCACGGGAGATTGCCGACGTTGCTGATGATGCCGTTCGGATAATCCGCCGGCCCCGGAAACGCAAAGCTGGCCGCCACGGGCGGCTCCGGGCAAAGCCCGCGCACGCGAATGAAACCGTTGCAAATATCGCGCAGGCACGCGTGCAACTCCTCCGTCCGCGCGGGCATCGTGACCGTGTTCACGCAGGGTTTGCCGCCGCGCGTCGCGCCGAAGCGGAAGCTGGTGCCGCCCGCGTCGAGCGTCAGGACGATGCGCCTGTCGTTTTCGTAATCGCGAGTCATGGCACGAGTCATGGCGCGAGTCATGGCGTCCGGGCGGCGCGCCCCGCCTTGTGGCCTTTCGCCCCGTAAAACGCCACATAGGAATACGCGAGCATCGGCACGATGAACGAAAGCGGCAGGTTTTTTGTCATGTCGGCGACAAGCCCCTGCAACGGCGGCAGAATCGCGCCGCCGAGAATCGCCATGACGAGCAGCGACGACGCCTGGCTCTTCAGCGGGCCGAGTCCCTCGATTGCGAGCGAGAAAGTGTTCGACCAGCCGATTGACGAAAACAGCCCGACCGCGACCACGCACCACATGGCGGTTTTGCCGCCGGCAAGAATCGCGACGAGCAACAGCGCCGCCACCGTCGTCGAAAAAATCGCGAGCGTGCGACCCGCCTGCGCCTTGCCGAACTGGAACATCAGCCAGCACAGGCCGGTGAACGGCAGGTAATATTTGAATATCGCCCAGTTGGCCGCGAACTGCTCCCGCCAGAGCGCGAGCGCCGAAACGCCCTCCCCCGCCCCGCCGCTTATCGCGTCCAGCGGCGCGCTCTTCGCGACCCACAAAAACAAATACGCGACCAGCGGAATCACGATGAGCAACGCCTGTTTGCGTCGCCTCGCCATCCCGCTCAATTCCACCGCGCCCATGAAGCGGCCGATCAGCAGCCCGCCCCAGTAAATCGCGACAAACTTGCTCGCGTCGATTTCGGACAGGCCCGCGATTTCCGGCTGTCCGAGAAAGTTGATGATCGCGCTGCCCACGGCGACCTCGCCGCCCACATACATAAAAATGCCGAGCGCGCCCAGCGCCACGTGCGGATGTTTCAACACGCCCGCGCCGCGCTCGATTTTTCCCCCGCCGACGTGCGGCAGATGGACAAAATAAAACACCACCGCCAGCGCGATGAACACGATGCAGAACGTGAGATACGGCACTTTCACCGAGTCGACGCCGTGCGCGCCGCTCTTCGCGAAATATTGGAAAATCAACCAGCCGCCGATGAGCGGCCCGATGGTGGTGCCCACGGAATTCAGGCCCTGCGCCAGATTCAGGCGGCTCGAAGCCGTTTTCTCCGGCCCGAGGATTGTGACGTAGGGATTCGCGGCGATTTGCAGCATGGCGAACCCGAGGCCGACGACAAACAACGCGCCCAGAAACATGGGATACGAAACCGCCGCCGCCGCCGGCCAGAACAACGCGCTGCCCGCCGCCGAAACCAGCAGCCCGATGACAACGCCGTTTTTATACCCGATCTTCGCGATGGGGTCGCCCTTGGTGGCCGAGACGAGAAAATACAGCAGCGCCCCCACGAAATAGGCGCCGAAAAACGCGAACTGCACAAGCATCGCCTGGAAATAACCCAGCGAAAATGCCTCCTTGAATCGCGGTATGAGGATGTCGTTGAACACCGTCATGAATCCCCAGAGGAAAAACAACGATGTCATGATGACAAATGGCCCGCGATGCGACGGGACGTTTTGATGTGCCGCGACGGGCGCGTTTGGTATGTCGGAGTTCGAGTTCATGTTATGCAAAATATTATGCAGTTCGCAGGGCACGCTGATTTCGTAGGGCCTGACCTTGTGTCAGGCCGCGCACGCGAGAGAGGCCACATTGGTAATTCGCGGCCTGACACAAGGTCAGGCCCTACGAAATCAGCCGGCTGCGTGACATCAGTTATGCAAAATGTGTGAGTGCCTTTCCTGGGAACGCGGGCGGGATGCCCGCGATGCGGAAACAAAAATGAAAGTCTGCGCCCGGACGCGGGCGGGACGCCCATGCTACGTTCGGACGCGGGCGGGACGCCCATGCTACGTTCGGACGCGGGCGGGACGCCCGCGCTTCCGAGCGCGAGCGCGAGCGCATTTTCAAGCGACCCTTCGCATTGCGTGGTGATCACTTTTTATTCCCCTCTTTTTTCCCCTCTTTTTTTCCCGGTTTTTTCCCCGGTTTTTTTCCCGCGTTCCTGTCGTTTTTCCTTTCCGCCTTTACGCTCATGTGGCCCTTCGGCAGTGGCGCCCAGTCGTGCGCATTGGTCTTGTCGCGGCTCGCGTATTTCCGCCATGCGTCCCTGTCGTGGAGCATCCGGAGAAACACGCCGCCCACGACGGGCCGCGCGGTGAACGCCACTTTCGCCGCGTCCTTTGTGCGATACCAATCCGTCATCGGCGCGCGCTGCTCCGTTTTGTTGAGAAACGCAAAAATCGGATCGACCAGCGCCTCGAAGTCCGAACGGTCCTGCGTGAGCGTCGCCGTCCACGTGATCCAGTCGAGTTTTGTGTAGAAGCGGCGGTTGTCGAGGGGCAGCCCGTAGTCGAACTGGTTTTTCAGATAAAAATCCATCTCCTTGCGCGCGACCTCCGGCGGGAAAAGCCCGAGTCCGAGAATGCGATCCCACACGAGATTGTATTTCTGGCTCCATGTGCCCGGCGCGTCGAACGCGAGCCGGTAATGATCGCCGTCGTCCGCCTCCTCCATCCAACGCCGCGCAAAATCCCGTGCGGTTTTTGCATATTCGTCCGCTTTCGCCTTTTCGCCGCGCATCCCGCACAGCTTCGCAAACGAGCCGAGCGCCACGATCGCCTTCGCGCTCAGGTTGGCGTTGTGCGCGAGATGTCCCGCGAAGTCGTCCGTGCAAAGCTGGTTCTCTGGATCGAAACCTTTCTCCTTGAGATACCGCGCCCATTTTTCGAGCGTCGGCCAGTACAGGCCCGCGAATTCCGCGTTGCCCTCCATCTGCGCAATCGCGCCGAAAAGGATGAGCAGGTTGCCGCTTTCCTCGACGGGCATTTGTCTGTCGGTCGTCTTCTCGCCGCCGCCGTAAACCTGTCCGTTGGCCAGCGGATACTGGCCGATGTCGTGCGGCGCAAAGGGGAATTTCCATCGCGCGCTCTCCGCGTAATTCATGAAGGGCACGATGAACGATTTCGCGAGCGACGGCCCGTTCAGCAAAAACAGCGGCGACATCGGATAAAATATATCCGACGTGCCGATGCAGCCGTTCGAGTGATTCTCCTTGCTGAACTGCAACGGCTGCCCGTTTTCGTCGGCGGCAAATTTGCCCGCGGCGAAACACTGGCGGTAGGCGAGCGCGCAAATCCTCGCGTATTTTTCGCCGCCCGCCCGCGTGAGGTCGGCCATCAATTCCGCGTCGAACGCCTCGCACCGCCCGCGCAACGCCTCGTATTCGGAAAACGAATGCTGCAACAAGTCCGCCGCCTCCCAGCCGTCGCGCCGCCAGTAGGGGCGCAGGTTTTTGCCGAGATACTGGATCGAATAAACATCGTCGTAGGCAAGAATGACCGTGCGCGATTGCACGTCCGCGCCGACCTTGAACGGAGCGAAACGCAGATTCGCAAACGCCTCCTCACCCGGCACGGCGCCGTTGAGTCTGGTTTTCGCCGCGCCGTTGAGCCTGGTCGCCGCCGCGTCCGCCGTGCCAAACGCATTCCGATAATCCCACCCCGTCGTCAGCGCGCCCGTGGCCGCGCCCGCATCCGCCGCCACATAAAGATATCCCCAGTCGATGCAAATGCCGTCGCCGCTCCGCTTGAGCACCGGCTGCTCCTTCGAGCCGAGGCGCAGCGTCGTCAGCCCTCCGATCTTCGACACCGAGCCGGCAACCAGTTGCTTCGACGGCTCGTTCACCGTGATGTCACCGCTTGCGTCGAATTGAATCGCCACCCCGTGCGTCCTTCCATCCAGCGATTGAAACGCATACGTCACATACGTGACCGGGCGCGACAGCAACGCGATGTCATCGGGAAGCGCCGGGGTCAGGAACGTCAGCGTCAGCCGCACGCCCGCGTCCTCGAAAACATAAATCGTGCGCGTCGGCAGCACCTCGACGGATTTCTGCGCGAGCGCCGGCGCCGTTTCCGGTTGCAGGCCCATCACGCGAAACACCTTTCCATCGACCGACACCTGGCTGCTGATGCGGTTCGGCTTGCCCGTCCAGTGCGTCGTGTAGGTTTCCGCCAGCGAATCAGCCGCCGACCAGATGCTGAAATACGGATCGCACGCCACCAGCGGCACCGCCGGCGGCCTCAACGTCCCGTCCGTCGCGCCGCGCGCGGGCAAACCGCCCGCAAAAACGCCGGACGCGGCGCAAATTAGAATCGGCATCAAAAACAAACGGTGCGGAAAAACACGTTTCATCACCGATGTTACGCAGCCGGCGGATTTCGCAGGGCCTGACCTTGTGTCAGGCCGCGAATTATCTGTGCGGCCTCCCATGTGGGCGCGGCCTGACGCAAGGTCAGGCCCTGCGAAATCCTGCTGTTCGCGTAATATCAATTTCATCATAAAAAACATCAAGGTGGGAATGGGTTGCGGTTGTGAGTGCGGGCGTGGATGGGTGCGGTTGCGGTTGTGAGGGTGAGTGCGAGTGTGAGTGCGAGTGTGAGTGCGGTTGTGAGTGTGAGTGAGTGCGGATGGATGCGGTTGCGGATGGTGTGTGGATGGATGCGGTTGCGAGTGTGGGTTGGAAGTGGGTTTGAGTTGGAAGTGGCGTGATAATAACCAAATTCCCCGCTGCTTGAAATCGTCCAAAGTGATGAATGCACGAACCCGGCCTCATCGCCCATAATCGCGGCCTCATCGCCGTGGATTCATCGCCGTGACCTCATCGCTATGGACGATTGCGAAACGATTCCGGGTTCGCGTATCCTTGCGCAGTTATGATCACCCAAAAGATGACCCAAAAAATGCTGGCCGGCCTGCCCTTTGTCATGGGCGTTTCCGCCGGATGTCTGGTCGCGCAGGAATCTTCCCAAGCGCCCCGGCCCAATATCGTCGTGATTCTTGCCGACGACCTCGGCTACTCCGATCTCGGTTGCTTCGGCGGGGAAATCGCCACGCCAAATCTCGACCGCCTCGCCCAAAACGGCGTCGCCCTAACCCAATTCTACAACCAGGCCCGCTGCTGCCCCACCCGCGCCGCGCTCATGACCGGGCGCTATCCGCATCAAGTCGGCATCGGCGAAATGATCGACGGCTACGCAGCCGCGGCCCGCGCCAACGCCGGCAGCCCCGCCTACCAGGACCACCTCTCCCCGCAAAGCCCCACCATGGCCGAAGTCCTCCGCAACGCCGGCTACCGCACCATGATGGCCGGAAAATGGCACCTCGGCAAACGCCCCTCCGAATGGCCCGTGCGCCGCGGCTTCGACCGCAGCTTCGTGCAAATCGACGGAGCCATGAATTATTACGGCGGCGATTCCGGCGACGGCCCGCGCGCCCCCATGGCCATCGACGGCAAGGAATGGACGCCCCCGCGCGACGGCTTTTATTCCACCGATGCCTTTGCGCAACACGCCATCGGATTCATCGACGAGGCGACCCGCGACCACGCCGGCAAACCCTTCTTCCTCTACCTCCCCTTCAACGCCCCCCACTGGCCGCTCCAGGCGCCCGACGAGGACATCGCCAGATACAAAGGCAAATACGATGCCGGCTGGGACGCCATCCGCGAGCAACGCCTCGCCCGCATGAAACAATTCGGCATCGTCCCCAAAAACCAAAAAATGTCCCCCATGGACCGGGGCGCATCCAAACCTTGGGACGAACTCGCCTCCGCCGGACGCGTCGAATGGGCGCGCCGCATGGAAGTTTACGCCGCGCAAATCACCCGCATGGATCAAGCCATCGGCCAGGTCCTCGCTGCGCTCGAACGCCACGGCATCGGCAAAAACACGCTCGTCATTTTCCTTTCCGACAACGGCGGCGCCGCCGAAGACCCGAACCGCGGCCAAAAAAACGCCCCCATCGGCCACCGCGACTCTTATCGCGGCTATGCGCGCCCCTGGGCCAGCGTGAGCAACACCCCTTGGAAACGCCACAAAGTCAGCGCCTACGAAGGCGGCGTCAGCACGCCCCTCCTCGCCCGCTGGCCCGCCGGCATCGACGCCGCCGCCAACGGCAAACTCATCCGTGACCCCGCCCACGTCACCGACCTCTTCCCCACCTTCGTCGCCCTCTCCGGCGCCAGGTATCCCGAAACAGACACCGTCAAACTCGAAGGCCGCAACATCACCGCCATGCTCAAAGGCAATCCCGGCGACAGCGACCGCCTCTTCTGCTGGGAGCACGAAGGCAACCGGGCCATCCGCATGGGCAAATGGAAACTTGTCTCCTGCCCACCCGCGCAAAACACCCGTCATATCACCGCCCCCTGGGAACTCTACGACCTCGAAGACGACCGCATCGAATCGAAAGACCTCGCCTCCAGGCAGCCCGGCATCGTCAAAAAACTCGCCGCCGAATACGACGCCTGGGCCGCCCGCTGCGGTGTGATCGAATTCTCCAAAATCGTCCCCGAGCCAAACGCCGGCGCCTCCAAAAACAAAAAAGGCAAAGGTGGAAAAAAGAAAACCTGACCGCCGGCCACTGACCATTGCGCGTCCGCCTTGGAGTTTATGAAGCGGTCTATCAGGGACCCGGCTAAAATGAATTCGCCAAAGAAAGACTGAAGCGCACCGGTTTTGCGCAAATGGTTCGTCACCATCAC
>JAISGL010000151.1 GCA_031263125.1 Opitutaceae bacterium
TCAAATTCAAAACCAAAATCCAAACCCCGCGTCGCCATCCTCCGCGAGCAAGGCGTGAACGGACAAATCGAAATGGCCGCCGCCTTCACGCGCGCCGGCTTCTCCGCAATCGACGTCCACATGACCGACATCCTCGGCGGACGCATCAGCCTGCGCGATTTCCGAGGCGTCGCCGCGTGCGGCGGTTTCAGTTACGGCGACGTCCTTGGCGCCGGCGAAGGCTGGGCGAAAAGCGTCCTCTTCAACCCCCGCGCCCGCGACGCGTTCAGCGCCTTCTTCGCGCGCCCCGACACCTTTGCCCTCGGCGTGTGCAACGGCTGCCAGATGATGAGCAACCTCCACGACATCATTCCCGGCGCGGAAAACTGGCCGCGTTTCGTGCAAAACAACTCCGAACGCTACGAAGCCCGCCTCGTCTCGCTCCTCATTGAAAAATCCCCGAGCGTCCTCCTTGCCGGCATGGAAGGCTCCGTGCTGCCGGTTGTCGTCTCGCACGGCGAAGGCCGCGCCGAGTTCCCGACCCGCGCCGCAGCCGACGCCTTCAACACCGCCGGCCTCGTCTCCGGGCGTTACGTGGACAACCACCACCGCGCCACCATGCAATATCCGCTCAACCCGAACGGCAGTCCGCACGGCATCAACGCGATCACGACCAAAGATGGCCGCGTGACGATTCTTATGCCGCACCCCGAACGCGTCCACCGCACCGTGCAACTGAGCTGGCACCCCAGGGCATGGCTCGCCCGCGACGACTCCCCCTGGATGCGCCTCTTCCGCAACGCGCGCGTCTGGGTGGGGTGAGCAGGGGCGGGGTGGCGGGGCGGCGGTGGGGTGGTGGTGGCGGTGGCGGTGGGGTGGGGCGCGGGGTGGCGGTGGCGGGGCGGCGGTGGCGGGGTGGCGGGGTGGGGTGGGGCGCTCTGGCGGATCTGGCCGCTCTGGCCGATCAGACAGATCAGTCCGATCGGCCAGATCGGCCAGATCGGCCCAATCAGCCCGCCAGCACCGCCACACCGCCAGCACCGCCACACCGCCAGCACCACCACGCCGCCAGCGCCGCCACGCCCCAGCGCCGCCAGCACCGCCGCGCCGCCGCACCGCCACACCACGCCGCCACACCCTCGCGTGGCGGGCACGCCCACTCCGCCTCACTTCCCCGCCGCCGTGGCCGCCGTAGCCGCCGCCACCACCCCTGCCGTGGCCCCCACCCCCGCCGCAGCCGGCGCCCCCGCCGCAGCCGGCGCCTCCGGCGCCGCTCCCGCCCCCACCCCCGCCCCCGCCGCCAGGCCGCAGGCGGCGCAGCCGCCTGCGAAGAAGTCGTTGCCTTTGTCGTCCACCAGGATGAACGCGGGGAAATCATCCACCTCGATTTTCCAAATGGCCTCCATGCCGAGTTCGGGATACTCGACGACCTCCACCTTTTTGATGTTCTCCTTCGCGAGAATCGCGGCGGGGCCGCCGATGCTGCCAAGATAAAAACCACCGTGTTTTTTGCACGCGTCGGTCACGGCCTGGCTGCGGTTGCCCTTGGCAATCATCACGAGCGAGCCGCCGAGCGATTGAAAAAGGTCCACGTAGCTGTCCATGCGACCCGCCGTCGTGGGACCGAAACTGCCGGAAGCGTAGCCCTTCGGAGTCTTCGCGGGGCCGGCGTAATAAATCGGATGATTCTTGATATAGTCTGGCAGACCCTTGCCGGAATCGACGCGCTCCTTGAGCTTGGCGTGGGCGATGTCGCGTCCGACGATGATGGTGCCGCTGAGGGCGACACGCGTGGTCACGGGATGCTTCGAAAGCGTGGCGCGGATTGCGTCCATCGGCTGGTTGAGGTCGATGCGGACAATGTTGTCGTCCTTGAGAAGACGCTCGCTTTCGGGGATGAAACGTCCGGGGTTGGTTTCCATTTTTTCGAGCCAGATGCCGTCCCTGTTGATTTTGGCCTTGATGTTGCGGTCGGCGGAGCAGGAGACGCCGAGGCCGACGGGGCAGCTCGCGCCGTGCCGGGGGAGGCGGACGACGCGGACATCGAGCGCGAAATATTTTCCGCCAAACTGCGCGCCGATGCCGGACTGCCGCGCGATGCCGAGGATTTTTTGCTCCATCGCGATGTCGCGGAAAGCGCGCCCGTGCCTGTTGCCGGTCGTGGGGAGCGAGTCGTAGTATTTTGTCGAGGCGAGCTTGACGGTTTTAAGGCAAGTCTCGGCGCTGGTGCCGCCGATGACAAACGCGAGGTGGTAGGGCGGGCAGGCGGCGGTGCCGAGCGATTTCATTTTTTCGGTCACGAATTTTTCGAGCGATTTCGGGTTCAGGAGCGCCTTGGTTTCCTGGTAGAGGTAAGTCTTGTTGGCGGAGCCGCCGCCCTTGGCGACGAAGAGGAATTTGTATTCGCCGCCGGTCGTGGCGTAGAGGTCGATTTGCGCGGGGAGGTTCGTGCCGGTGTTGACCTCCTCGTACATGTCGAGCGGGGCGGTCTGCGAGTAGCGGAGGTTTTCCCTGGTGTAGCATTCGTAGACGCCCTTGGAAAGGTGCTCGGCGTCGTCCGCGCCGGTCCAGATGCGCTGGCCCTTTTTGCCGACGATGGTGGCGGTGCCGGTGTCCTGGCAAAAAGGCAGGATGCCCTGCGCGGCGATCTCGGCGTTTTTGAGCAGGGTGAGCGCGACGTAGCGGTCGTTCGCGGACGCCTCGGGGTCTTTCAAGATGGCGGCGACCTGTTCGAGGTGTTTCGGGCGGAGCATGAACGAGCAATCGTGCATGGCCTGCCCGGCGAGGAAGGCGAGCGCCTCCGGGGCGACCTTCACGATTTCCGTGCCGTCGAGCGTGGCGGTCGAGATGCCCTCCTTGGAGAGGAGGCGGTATTCGGTATCATCCGCGCCGAGCGGAAATGTGTCTTGGTAATAAAATTCAGGTGTGGCCATAAAATGAAAAAGAAGCGTGGCACGGAGCGTGGCACGGACAATCCTGTCTGTGCGGTTTTTTGGTAAATGGTAAGGAAAAAAATCACTGATTGGTAATTAGGTAACTGATGTTACGCGGCGGGCCAATCCTGGGAGCGCGGGCATCTTTGCCCGCGATGCGTTTTCGAAATGCAATATGCGGGCGCACGGCGTTTCGCGGGCAGAGATGCCCGCGCTCCCAGGGACGGAATGGCCTTCGCGTTATCCTCGCCCAAACGTAGCGCAGGCTGCCAAGCCTGCTGACGAGGCGAAGCCTCGCCCGGTTTGAAAAAAAACGAACACCCGGCGGCGTGCGGCAGGCAAAGCAGGCTTGGCTGCCTGCGCTACGTGCCGCGCTGCGTAATATCAGTTGGTAATTGGTAATTTGGATGGAGCCGGGGATGATTGCAGGGGTCTCCGGGAGGTTTTTTTGGGAAAAAGGGACGTGCGTCACTTTCTCCGGGATGTTTTTGTGGGAGAAGGTGACGTTTTTGGGGGCGCGGGGGACGTTTTGGGAGGCGAAGGAGACGTGCATCCCTTTCCAAAGGGATGCGTGTCACTTTGAGGGTGACGCGTGTCCCCGACGGGGAAAAAAACGTCACTTTGTGCGAAGATTTTTTCCTTTGAAAGGGATGCGCGTCCCTTTGAGAGGGATGTAAGCGTCCCGGAGAAAGTGACGCATGTCCCGGAGAAGGGGACGCGCGTCCCGGAGAAGGGAATGCGCGGGGGATGGTCGGAAACAAATGCGTGCGAGAGCAAAAAAATGAGGGGCGTGCGCGGAGTTTTTGCGTGGCTGCGCCACGGGATTTTGCCGGTGCTTTGTGCGTTTATGAAAAGCGGTTTTGCAGTGCTGGGAGAGTTTGGGAACGGCGACTTAACCCGACTCAAGTCGACTCAAACCGACTCAAATCGATTTAACTGATGTTACGCAGCCGTCCGTTCCTGGGAGCGCGGGCATCTCTGCCCGCGATGCGTTTTCGAAATACAAGAAGCGGGCGCACGGCATTTCGCGGGCAGAGATGCCCGCGCTCCCAGGAACGGAATGGACTTCGCGTAATATCACTCAGTAATAAACAAAGAAACCCGCCGCGCCTGCCGCGCCCGGTTTGGAAAACCGGGTCAAGCCGGAGTCAGGCCGGCTCAAGCCGGGGGGCAGACCTCGCGGCCTGGCTTTGCATCAGACCGCGGGGCGGGGGCCGCGAGGCAGGGGCCGCGGGGCAGGGGCGGCGGGGCGGGGCGGCGGGGGGGAGCGAGGAGCAGGGCGCGTCACGTGCGTCACTTCGCCGGCTTCACGGGCCAGGGGGGCGGCGGGGGGAGGTTGGGGGTGGCCGTTTCCAGCTCCGCGAGGATTTCCTCGATGGCGCGGTCGAGTTGCTGGTCCTCGCCTTTCATTTCGCGCGCGGGGTCGTTGTCCACGACGATGTCGGGGTCGACTCCGTGGCCTTCGATGATCCAGGTCCGGCCGTCTTTTGAATACGACGCAAATTGCGGGACGCGGAGGTCGCCTCCGTCCATGAAGGGCAGCGGGCCGCTGATGCCGACCACGCCGCCCCAACTGCGTTTGCCTATCAGTTTGCCGAGGCCCATCTCGCGGAAACGATAGGGGAAGAGGTCGCCGTCGGATGCCGAGTATTCGTCCATGAGCGTGACTTTCGGGCCGGGGTGCGTTTGCGGGGGATTCGCCGAGGGGGGGCCGTTGCGGCGCACGTTGACCATGGCGAGTTCGCGGCGGAGGCGTTCGATGATCATGGGCGAGACGTTGCCGCCGCCGTTGCCGCGCACGTCGATGATGAGGGCTTCTTTTTTCAACTGCGGGTGGAAGCGGCGCACGAATTCGTTGAGACCTTCGGGTCCCATGTCGGGGATGTGCAGGTAGCCGGCGCGGCCGGCGGTTTTTTTCGAGACGTGGTCGATGTTGCGGAGCACCCAGTCGGTGTAATGGAGCGGGGCTTCGTCGGCGATGGGGACGATGACAACGTCGCGCGCATCGGGGGCGGCGGGGTCGGGCGTGGCGGCGAGGCGGAGGGTGACCTGGCGGCCGGCGGCGCCGGCGAGGGCGGCGTAGGGGTTGGGCATGTCGCGGGTGGTTTTGCCGTCGATGGCGAGGATGTAGTCGCCTTCGCGGGCGTTGACGCCGAGTTCGGTGAGCGGGGAGCGCGTGGTGGCGGCCCAGTTTTCACCGCGCAGGATTTTTGTGATTTGGTAGTGGCCGGTGGTTTTGTCGCGCGCGAGTCCGGCGCCGAGGAGGCCGGTTTTGATGCGCGGGGCTTCGGGGCGTTCGCCGCCGCCGACGTAGGCGTGGCCGACGTGGAGTTCGGAGATCATTTCGCCGATGAGGTAGGTGAGGTCGTTGCGCGTGGCGACGTGGGGGAGGAGTCTGGCGTATTTTTCGCGCTGCGCGGGCCAGTCGATGCCGTGCATGTTGGGCGCGTAGAAGAAGTCGCGCATCTGGCGCCAGCTTTCGTTGAAGATTTGCGTCCACTCGGCCTGGCGGTCGACGTGGAGTTGGAGGTTGGAGAGGTCGAGTGTGTCCTTGATGTCGATTTTGCCTCCCGTTTCTTTCGGGAGGTCGATGATGGCGTAGGTGTGTTTGTCGCGGACGAGCATTTTTTTGCCGTTGGCGGTGATTTCGAAGCTGTCGTGGTTGCCGAGGATGGTTTCCTTGCGTTCCTTGAGGTCGTAGGCGGCGATGACGGTGCGTGTGCGTTCGGTGGCGCCGAAGCCCTCGCCGCCGCCGTCGCCCATGACGGGGCCGCCGGGGCGTCGCTGGTAGAAAACGCGGTCGCCGACAGCGCGGATATTGCCGTAGTTCGAGGGTTCGACGGGGAGCGCGACAATGCGCGCGGAGAGGCCGTCAGGGTCGAGCTTGGAGGCGGGCGGGGGAGTGGCGGGGGGGGTGGCAGGCGGGGTGGCGGCGGGCGGAGTGGCGGCGGGGGGCGAGAGGGCGGCGGGTGTTTTGGTTTTTGGATCGGGCTGATCGGACAGATCGGACAGATCGGACAGATCAGCCCGCTCAGACAGAGACTCCCGCTCGCGCCCGCCCCCAACCTCATCGCTGCGCGGCGCGAGGGGCGATCTGGTGTCTTTCGAGAGCGCCACCATGTAGACGCGTTCCATGTTTTGGTAGGCGTGGTTCCACTCGGTGTCAGAATAAATGGGGTTGAAATCGCGGGCGCTCGCAAAAAGGAGCCACTGGCCGTCGTCGCTGAAAACGGGCGAATCCGCGCCATGCCAGCCGTCGGTGGCGTCGGTCGTGGTGTTGTCGGCTGTGTTGAAAATCTTGATGCGCGACAGCTCGGTGGGCGAATCGCAAGTCCACGCGATGAGCGCGGAGTCGGGCGACCAGGCGTATTGGCGGATGGGGGCGTCGGGGTTTTCGGCGACGGGCGTGACGGTTTTTGTCCCGACGTCCACGTAACGGAGACGTTGCGCGCGGTCGGCCCAGAGGAGTTTTTTCGAGTCGGGCGACCAGCGCGGGGCGAAGGCGTAGGAGTCGGCGCCGGTGGTGAGTTGCACGGGCGCGGCGGAGCCGTCCTGCGCGCGCACGTGGATTTCAAACTCGCCGGTCGCGTCGGAGAGATAGGCGATGAGTTTGCCGTCGGGCGACCAGGAGGCGTCGCGTTCGTGGACGGCGGGGGTTTGCGTGAGATTGCGCGTGGGGCCGTCCTTGAGCGGGGCGGTGAAAACATCGCCGTGCGCGGTGACGACGACGCGCTGGCCGTCGGGCGCGGGGCGGACGCCGGCGGGGGTGGCTTTTGTGAGGATGGCGCGGGCGGAGGCGAGGTCTTCGCTGACGGTGATGGGCACGGGCGCGGTTTTTCCGGTGGCGAGATCGAGGCGCCAGATTTGGCCGGCCTGTTCGTAGACGAGGGATTTTTTCCCGATGGAGGGGAACTTCACATCGTAGTCGTCGTAGGCGGTGAGCTGGCGTGTGTTTTTCGTGGCGAGGTCGTGGACGAAGAGGTTGGCGCGACCGGTGCGCTCGGAGACGAAATAGATGCGGTTGTCCGGCGCCCACATGGGGAAGATGTCCTGCGCGGGATTGTTGGTGATGTTTTCGAGCGCGCCGGTTTTGAGGTCGTAAATCCAGATGTCGTCGGCCATGCCGCCGCGGTAGTTTTTCCAAGTGCGGAATTCGCGGAAGACGCGGTTGTAGGCGATGCGCGTGTCGTCGGGCGAATAGCTGACGAAGCCGCCGCGCGGCACGGGGAGTTGCGCGGGGAGGCTGCCGTCGGGGCCGACGCTCAGGAGCTGCCCGACAAACGGGTCCCACGAACGCGCGCGGGAGCGGAAGGTGATTTCGTCGGCGGTGTTGCGCCACGTCATGACGATGTTGTTCGGCCCCATGCGGTCGGCGAGGTCGTCGCGGTCGAGCGTGGCGGAGTAGGTGAGGCGAGTGGGCACGCCGCCGGTCGCGGGCATGACGTAGACCTCGGTGTTGCCGTCGTATTGCGCGGTGAAGGCGAGCCGTGTGCCGTCGGCGGAGTAGCGCGGGAAAATCGCGTAGCCGGGCGTGGCGGTGAGGCGTCGCGCGATGCCGCCGTCGGCGGGCACGGTGTAAAGCTGGCCGGCGTAGGAAAAGGCGATGTCGGTGTCGTTGGTGGCGGGGAAACGCAGGAGCCGGGTTTCGCCGGTGCTGGCGGGGAGCATTTGCGCGGAGACGGCGAGCGTGGCAAGGGCGGCAAGGGCGGCTGAGAGAACAAAAATGCGGGTTGTCATGGTTTTTGGATATGCCGCGACTCCCCGCGCCGGCAAACGCAAAACATAACCGACGCGCCACCATGCGCACCACCTCGCGCTCTTTGCGTTCTTTGCCGCTCTTTGCGCGCTCCTGCCTTGTCATCTCGCTCCCCGGCGCATCTACTCCCCGTTCTTTATCACATACAACACACAAACAAAAAACCACCGCGGCAATCCGGCCGCGCATCCGAATAACAAACACAACCCAACCACCATACCAATGAACACCACACCAATGACCACCCACACACCCACCCACACCCAACCCGACCAGCACGACCCATTCTGGACCAGCCTCGACGGCCAGGTCCTCACCGTCCGCCCCAACCTCTCCGAAACCACCGTTTCGCTCACCATCGCCTTCTGGCCGCGCAACCCCGCCGAATTCGATTTCATGAAGGAACGCCTCGCCGACCTCCACTTCACCGAACGCAGCACGCTCGCCCGCGTCGGCCTCGAAATCATGCGCACCACACCCCTCACCATCGACGGCAACCGCATCACCTTCGACGCCGACACCTTCCTCTTCGACCACAGCTTCCCCAACGCCACCTACTGGAAAAAACTCCTCCGCTCCGGCATGCCCATCGGCCGCCTCTTCTACGCCCCCGAATCGCAAAAACTCAACGCCACCGAAATCTGGGACGCCCTCTCCGCCAACGCCCTCAAACTCCCCAACACCATCAGCATCGACCGCCTCGGACGCGTCTTCCTCACCCCCCACCCCGTGCGCTACACCCTCAACCCCAAACTCCAGCGCGCCGACTTCGAGACCCTCGTCTCCGGCGTCGCCGGACGCAGCTACCTCGACAAAGTCCAAATCCGCCACGAAACCCCCATCCTCACCATCCCCCCCCGCTCCGGCGTGCTCACCAGCTGCTCCATGTACCTCAAGGAACACTACGTCCTGCTCAACCGCGGCGAAGGCAACTTCGGCATCCACACCTCCGCCGTCCTGCTCGACCCCATAAAAACCTTCGGCACGAACATCATGCTCGAAATCTACAACTCCGGCGACCAACCCGTCGTCAACCCCGTCGTCTCCGTCGAAGTATTCCGCGCCCCAAAACCCGCCGGCGCCGAGACCAAAAACCTCGCCCGCAAACGCACCCGCCTCCTCGCCACCGCGACCGACATCTTCGCCAGCCTCGACGAAACCCCGCCCAGGGACAACGGCGCCGTCGAACCCCCCAAACCCCGCACCCGCGTCACCTTCAAAGGCCAGAACGCCACCCAGGAAAACAACTCCGCCTTCATCAACGCCGCCCAGTTCACCGACGCCGCCACCCTCAAAACCCGCCTCAACGCCGCCGGCTCCTGCGGCCACCGCACCCTCATCCAGGCGCTCGACGCCGCGCCCGACGACGCCGACACCCTCCTCACGGACACCTTCCCCAACCTCCCCGAACACATCGAACTCCTCGCCCGCCTCCCCAACCTCAAACTCCGCCGCATCATCTTCCGCAAACCCTCGCGCACGCACGGCTTCTTCCTCTCATCCAACGCCCACGGCCGCCTCGTCAACTACCACGACATCGGCATCGACGTCTGCTGGTTCAACCCCCAGCTCAACGACCTCTACCTCCACACCTACAAAAAAGACCACGGCTTTTTCATCCGCGAAGAACACGGCCGCAAATTCCAGGAAACCACCATCCTCGCCATGTATGGCAGCGCCGTCGGACTCGACCAGGCCGACACCGACCGCATCTCCGCGCTCATGGACAAACTCACCGGCTTCATCGGCGCCAACGTCGGCGTCCTCACCGGCGGCGGCGGCGGCGTCATGCGCCTCGCCACGGAGCAAGCCCGCATGAAAGGCGCGCTCACCGGCGCCTGCTTCCTCGAACTCGAAGCGCAACCCCCCGAGATAGGCGTGGACTTCTTCAACACCTTCCAGGAAACCTCACGCCACTACCGCCAGAAATGGTTTGAAGTGGCGGATTTTTGCATCTTCAACGTCGGCGGCGTCGGCACGCTGGAAGAGATAGGCATCGAACTCTGCAACCTGAAACTCGGCATCCGCCCCCGCATCCCCTATATCTTCTACAACGCGAAATTCTGGGACCAGCTCAAATTCCAGATCGACGAAATGATCGACACCAAACGCGCCCCCGCCTGGATGCGCGACTACATCCTCTTCACCAACGACCCGGACGAAGTGGTAAACTTCTACCGCAAAACCCTGCGCGTGCTATAGCCGCCACGCGCAGGCCGCGCTGGCTCGCGCAGGCTGCGCTGGCCCGCGCAGGCCGCTTTGGCTGATCTGGCCGCTCTGTCAGATCAGTCAGATCAGTCAGATCGGCCCGCTCAGTCAGATCGGCCCGCTCAGCCCGCTATTTTTTGCCCCCCCAAAAAAACATGCCGTTTGCCCATCCTCCCGTCATGTTTGCCCATCCTCCCGCCATGTTTGCCCATCCTCCCGCCCCTTTTTTGCTTCCCTCCGCGACAACACCCGCTATGCAAGCCCTCAACAGGCCCTCGTGACAGGCCCTCTGTTACTCATCCAAAAAAATGTATCGCTTCATCCATTCCGCAGACTGGCAGCTCGGCGCCCGGTTTTCCCAATTCGGCCGGCATGGAACCCTTCTCAGGCAAGCCCGCCTCGAAACCCTCCAACGCACCCTCGCCCTCGCCCGCGAACACCACGCCGACGCCCTCCTCATCGCCGGCGACCTCTTCGAGGACAACCAGGTGGACAACACCCTCCTCACCACCGTCACCGACCTCTTCCACGCGCACCCCGACCTCCCCATCTGCATCCTCCCCGGCAACCACGACCCCCACACCGGCCCCGACTCGATCTGGCAACGCCGCCCCCTCCTCGACGCGCCCGCCAACATCCGCATCCTGCGCGAAGCCGGCGTTACCACCCTCGCCGACGGCGTATGCCTCCTCGCCTCGCCCCTCCACCAAAAACGCTCCACCACGGACCCAAGCCTCAAACTCGCCGAACTCGCCGCGCCACTCCCGCCCGGCGCCATCAAAATCGGCATCACCCACGGCGCCCCCGCCATCGAGTCCAAACACCAACCCGACGACTTCCCCATCGCCCTCAACGCCGCCACCCGCGCCGGCCTTGATTACCTCGCCCTCGGCCACTGGCACAACTGGCTCGAAGGTCTCGACGAAAACCGCATCCTCATGCCCGGCACGCCGGAACCCGACCGCTTCGCAAACGACGCCAGCGGCAACGTCGCCCTCGTCGAAATCACCGCCCGCGGCCACCCGCCCCGCATCCGCCCTCTCCCCGTCGCCACCCTCGCCTGGCGGACGCTCGACCACGACCTCCTCGCCCCCGGTGCCGCCCGCGCCGCCACCACCGCCGCCCTCGCCGCCCTCGCCCCCGACGCCGCCCGCACCGTCCTGCGCATCCGCCTGCACGGCGCCGCATCGCCGGCGACCCTCGCCGAAACCCGCGCATGGCTCGAAACCGCGCTCGCCCCCTTCCCCATCACCCAAATCGCCGACGACACCCGCATCGCCCTGACCCCCGCCGAACTCGGCGACCTCCAAACCCGCCACCCCATCCTCGCGCAAGTCCTCGCCGACATCGACCGCCTCGAAACCCTCGCCACCGGCGCCACCCCGGCGGCGGCAGTCGCGGTCACGCCCCCCGCCGCGCCAGAGCCAGACACCCCCGATGTCAACGAAAACACCCTCCCCCTCCCCGCCACCACCCCACTCGTCGCCACGCCACTCGTCGCCACGCCACTCGCCACCACGTCACTCGCGGACACCCCACCCGCCGCCACACTCCCCGCCACCCCATCGTCCGCCATCGCGCCATCCGCCACCCCATCGCTCTCCGCCACCCCACCCGCCGCCACCCCACCCGCCGCGCCGCCGCCCGCCGACACCCCGCTCACCCTCGCCGAAGCCCAAGCCCTCCTCGCGCCCTCGCGCGCCGACCTCGCCCAACTCACCCCCGCCTTCTTCGCCCAACTCCGCCAAACCCTGCTCCAAACCCTCCAGGAAGAAACCGCCCCCGACAACACCCGCCCATAACGCCCGCCCCTCGCGCCCGCCATGATTCTCCACGCCATCGAACTCACCCACGTCGCCCGCTTCCGCGACACCATAGCCATCGGCCCCCTCGCCCCCGGCCTCAACATCCTCGCCGCCCCCAACGAAACCGGCAAAACCACCGCCCTCACCGCCACCGCCCGCGCCCTCTTCGACCGCCACACCACCAAAAGCGACGAACTCCACGCCCTCCGCCCCGCCGCCACCGACCTCGCCCCGCGCATCGCCGTCGATTTTGAAACCCGCGAAGGCATCTTCCGCATCGAAAAAACATTTCTCCAATCACCCCGCAGCCACCTCCACCGCCGCACCACCGCCGCCGCCACCACCCCCACCTCCTCCCCCTCCACCACCCCTGCCGCCGCTACTGCCGCCGCCG
>JAISGL010000203.1 GCA_031263125.1 Opitutaceae bacterium
GCCACAAAAAACACAAAAAAAGTCTCCTCGCATACGATAATCCCTCGGGCGCTTATAGGCGCCGCGAACCGGTTTCCGGCAAAATATGATTTTGCAGGCAAACAGACCGCAGCGCCTATAGGCGCTCTGTTAATGACCAAAAGCACACAACGCCCTTTTTGTGTTTTTTGTGGCAATTGGCTTGTTGGTTTGGGTGAGTCGAGTCATAGGAAAATCGTACGCAAAAAAAATCAACGCTCAAGGTTAGAAGCACGAACGGTGCGAAGAAAAACATGAAGACAAACCGTTGTTTATTTTATAATATATTGAATAATATAACGCAACCTGATTTTTTAATCCTTCGCGCCCTTCGCATCCTTCGCGGTTAATATAAATATTTGAAAGTCCTCTGAAGAAACCGCCGCCACCGTCTTCATTTCGTCCATTATTGTCCATTTCATATTCTCATGAAAACACACCACCACCTCCTCCTCCTCATTCTCCCCCTTACCTTCGTCCTCGCCGGCGAAGGCAGGGCGGTTTCGCCGTTTCGAGCGCAAAGCGCGACAGTCAGCCAACCGCCGCGCGCCGACGACCCGATGTCGCCCGCTTATTATGAAAAATGGTCGCCCGAAGTCCAGGCATCCATTGACCGCGACATCGAAAAATTCCGCAAGGCCGGCGCCGTCATAAAACTGCCCGCAAACCTTCCCGCCGACGCCGATATAAAAATTGAGCAACTCACGCACGATTTTATATTCGGCGCGCATATTTTCAATTTCAACCAACTCGGAGCCACCGAACGAAACAACAAATACAAGGCGCTTTTCGGCACTGGCTCCGACTCGCTTTTTAACTCCGCCACCATCGCCTTTTATTGGAAAGCGTTCGAGCGTCTCCCCGGCAAGCCGCGCTTCGCTGCCGACGCCCGGGACACCGAGGAATTCTGGAACAACTGCGCCAACCCGAAAAAACAGCCCCACTGGCGACGCCCCGCCACCGACCCCGTTGTCGAATTTTGCGAAAGCAAGGGCATCCGCCTCCACGGCCACCCGCTCGTCTGGGGCAGCGCAAAATACCAATGGCCGGACTGGATTTGGAAGGATTTTTGCCCCGAATCGGAAAAACAAAAACTGCTCAAATACAAACCCGCCGAACTCCGCGAATTGCCTCCGGAAAAGCTCGCCGAACTCGCTCCGGTATATTGCCTGAATTTGATAAAATTGCAGGAAAAACACATCCGCGAAATCGCGGAACACTACGCAAACCGCATCCACAGCTGGGATGTTGTCAATGAAAGTTCGCTTGATTTCCACGGCAACAGCCGCACCGGCGCGCCCGTCACCCAAAGTTCGTACAGGCACGTCATGCCTGGCGATTATGTCTGGCGCGCCTTTGAGACCGCCGCTGCCGTTTTCCCAAAAACCGCGAGGCTCAATATAAACAACAATATTAGCGACGGACGTTTCGCAAAACAAACCATTGATTTGCTCAAACTCGGCGCAAAAATTGACATCATGGGTTCGCAAATGCACTTGTACAATCCGCAGCAATGCCTTGACATCGCCGCTGGAAAACCACTCGCCAGCCGCAGAAACAATTATATCTGGCCGGACACCGTGCGCGCGACAATGGCGGCCTTGTCAGCGGCGGACCTGCCCATTCATTTGAGCGAGGTCACCATCACCGCGCCTGGTGCCGGCGACCCTCGCGGCCTCGAAATACAGGCGGCAATCGCCCGCAATTTATACCGCCTTTGGTTCAGCATCGAAAAAATGATGGGCATTACCTGGTGGAACGTTGTTGACGGCTGCGGCGCCCCCGGCCAGCCAAACGACTCCGGCCTTTTCACCCGCGACATGCAGCCCAAACCGGCCTACCACGCTCTCAACCGGCTGATAAATCACGATTGGAAAACCAACCTCACAATAAAAAACCCCGGCACCGGCTCCGTCACCTTCCGCGGTTTCAAGGGAAAATACAAAATCACCTGCAACGACTGGACAACCACCATCCATGTCCAATAAAATTTCCACTATGTCCCCTGAAAAAACCTCCTACAAATGGCAGCTCGTCGGCCTGTTCTGGGTCGCCTATTTTCTAAACCAAGGCGACCGGCAGATTTTTAATGTCGTCATGCCGCTCATGAAAAAACCCCTCGCCGAGGGCGGCCTCGCGCTTACCGACGTGCAACTTGGCTGGGTTGTCAGCGCGTTCACGCTTGTATACGGTCTGCTGGTGCCGGTGGCGGGCTTCGCGGGCGATTTGCTCAGCCGCAAAAAAATCATCTTCCTTTCGTTGCTTGTATTCAGCGTCGGCACGCTCTTCACCGGCGTCGCCGGCGGAATTGTCGGGCTGATTATTTTCCGCAGCATCGCCACCGGCGGCGGCGAGGCGTTTTATTATCCCGCCGCCACCTCGCTGCTCGGCCAGTTCCACCAGAAAACCCGCGCGACCGCCATGTCGCTGCACCAAACCTCGCTCTACGCGGGCATCGTCGCCAGCGGTTTCATCGCCGGTTATATTGGCGAGCATTACGGCTGGCGCATCGCATTTTTCTCATTCGGTGGCATCGGCATTGTCTGGGCATTGATTGTTGGATTAAAAGTTCACGACACGCCAATGCCGGCGCCGGCGCCGGATGCAAAAACCGGGCGCCACGGTTTTGTTGAGACAATCCGCGCCGTTTTCTCGCGACGCACGGTCTGGTTTTTAAGTCTGGCATTCGGCTGCATGCAAATTGTCAGCGTCGGCTACCTGACATGGATTCCCACCTATTTGTATGAAAAATACGGTCTCTCGCTCGCGCAGGCCGGCCTTCATTCGACGCTGTATCATTTTCTCTTTGCCTTCCTCGGCGTGATGCTCGGCGCGCGCATTTCCGACAAACTCTCCTCGCGCCGCAAAACCATCCGCCTCGAAATTGAAATCGCCGGCCTCCTGCTCGGCGCGCCGTTTATCTGGTGGATCGCCGTCGCGAGTGACAAAATCTGGTGTTACGTCGCGATGGGCCTGTTCGGCGTTTTCCGCGGCATGTATGACAGCAATCTTTTCGCCGCGCTCTACGATGTCATTGAGCCGCGTTACCGCGCCTCCTCGATGGGCGTCATGCTTTCGTTCGCGTTTGTGATCGGCGCCATCGCGCCGGTGCTGCTCGGATATATAAAAACCGCCGCCGGCCTCGGCGCCGGCATCATGCTGCTCTCCGCATTTTATGTGCTCGGCGCAATTCTCGTTTTTATCGGAATGAAATTCTTTTTCACCCGCGATTTTTGTCAGGAACAACCAATCCAACAATAACCCGCACCACCATGAAAATAGTTGATATGAAAGTTCGCTGCGTGGCGATTCCCATGAATTGCATGCTGCGCCACAACACCGGCGTCCATCCCGGCTACCTGTTGCGCACCGTGCTTGAACTCGTCACCGACGAGGGCATCACCGGTCTCGGCGAGGTCGGCGGCGGCGACTCCCGCGCCGCCCTGCTGAAACTCAAGCCGCGCATCGTCGGCATGAATCCCTTCGACCTGGAGGCCATCAAGCTGAAGGTGCTCAGGAGCATTTATTATCTTTCCAACTCCCGCCTCTACGGTGCCATCGAAATCGCCTGCCTCGACATCATGGGCAAGGCCGCCAACGTGCCGCTTCACCGCCTGCTGGGCGGAAAATTGCGCGACGCCATTCCCATGATCGCCTACCTCTTCTGGCGCTATGACCGCCCCGGCGGCGGCCACGACACCCGCGCCGAGGACATGGCGGACTTGTGCGAGGAATTGCGCGACACCCTTGGCGTTACCGCCATGAAACTCAAGGCCGGCGTGATGGACCCGATGGAGGAAGTCCGCGTGCTGGAACTTTGCCGCCGGCGCCTCGGCCCCGATTTCGGCCTGCGCATAGACCCCAACGGGGTCTGGAGCGTGGCCACGGCGGTGAAAGCGGGCCGTCGCATGGAGGATTTGGAGTTGCAGTATTTCGAGGACCCAGCTTGGGGAATGGAGGGAATGCGCGCCGTCAAACAACAGATACGCATACCTCTGGCCACAAATATGTATCCAAATAAATTTGATGATTTGGGGCCGTCCATCCGCCAGGATGCCATTGATATAATCCTCACCGACCTGCACTATTGGGAAGGCCCGAAAGGGGTGAAGGACCTCGCGGCGGTCTGCCGCACGTTTAATCTGGGGGTGGCCATGCACTCGGGCGCCGAATTTGGCATCGAGCTGGCCGCCATGCTGCACACCGCGTCCACCATACCGGCCATGACCATGCCCGGCGATGCGCATTATCATTATCTGGAGGACGATATTATTGCCGGCGGAAAAATGAAATATGAAAAGGGCGCCATCAAGGTGCCCGACGGCCCCGGCCTGGGCGTGGAACTGGACGAGGAGAAGATGGAGAAATACGGGCGGTATTATGAAAAAATGGGCGATTATTACGCCCGGTTCCATCAGGATCCCTATCGCAAGGACTGGTTCCCAATCGTCGGAGGAATATAATCACCATGAGTATCAACCAACTTTTTAATTTGCGCGGCAAAACCGCCCTCATCACGGGTGGCAGCCGCGGCATAGGCCGGGCCGTCACCCTCGCGCTGGCGGAAAACGGCGCCAATGTCATTATCAACTACCGCGACCGCGGCCTCGACGCCAGGGCGGAAAAAACCGCCGCCGAGGCCGCGGCGTTCGGCGCAAGGGCCACCCTCTGGCCCTTCGATCTGGAGTCGGACGGCGTGGGACACGCCCTCCTCGGCTTCGCCAACGCCAACAAATGCCCGCCGGACATCCTCGTCACCAACGCCTCCCTGCAAATCCGCAAAGAATGGGATGAAATCACCAGCGACGAGTTCGCCCGGCAAATCAACACCAACCTCCGCTCGACCCTGCAATTGATACAGGCGGTGGTGCCGCGCATGAGGCAAAATCGCTGGGGCCGCATCCTTAATATCGGCTCGGTGCAGCAGATGCGGCCCCATCCGCAAATGTGTGTTTACGCGGCCTCGAAGTCGGCGCTGGTCAACTTGGTGAAAAACCTCGCCCCCCGGCTTGCCGCCTCCGGCATCACCATCAACAACCTCGCGCCGGGCACCATCGCCACCGACCGCAACGAACCTGCGCTGGCCGACGCGGAATATAAAAAGACGGTGCTGGCGAGAATCCCCCTGGGATTCGTCGGCCAGCCGGATGACTGCGCCGCCCTGGCCCTGCTGTTATGCTCCGATGCCGGACGTTACATCACCGGCGCGGACTATCTGGTGGATGGAGGCATGGGCCTGTGCTTCTGAGCGCGGGCCGGCAAACGACAGGTTAAATGATATAAAACCAAAATTCAAAATTCAGATGAGCATAGACCAATATAAAAAAGAAGTGGGCATGATGAACTTGGAAAAACTAATCCGGACCCGGGAGGAAATCCCCCAGGTCTCGTTTCCGATCGGCGACGCCGGATTGTTGCAACGCTACGAGCGGCTTTACACCGGGGCCATCAACGATGTGCTGCGCGAGTTCTGCCGCCTGAACCAGGCCCTGCCCGGCCACATCCTCCCCCTGCGCGAATACCGCACCGTCGCCGGATTCGCCTTCACCGTGAAAAGCGCGCCCAACGCGCGCATCACCGGGGAAATGGAGTTCCGCACCCAAATGCTGGACGCGCTGGGTGAAAACGCCTTCGTCGTCTGGGACACGACCCATGATGAAAAAGCCACCCTTTGGGGCGGAGTGATGACCGCTGCCGCCAAGGGCAAAAAAGTGAGGGCCGCCTGCATTGACGGCGGCATCCGCGACACTCACCAGATATTGGAAGCGGACTTCCCCGTCTTCTACAAATATCGCATCTCCAACGGCAGCCTCGGGCGCTGCCTGATTACCCATTACCAAATCCCCATCCTCATCGGCGACGTGCTGGTCAAACCCGGCGATGTGGTGGCGGGCGACATTGATGGTGTGGTGGTAATTCCCCGTGACATCGCATATGATGTTTTGCTTCGTGCCGAGGAAATCAAGGAAAACGAAAAAAAGATATTCGGCTGGGTGCGCGAAGGGAAATCCGTCCAGGAAATCAAAAACAACGGCGGATATTTTTAACGGACAACCCGTGCGCATACGGATGGCGTCTGTGTATGTCAAAAGCGGAAATACCGATCCGCGATTGCAGTCCTCGTTTCCCACGGCAATGCCGGTTGCGATCTTGGCATCGGCTTGCGGTTAGCCCTTGCCGAAAAAGTGTCACTGGGTGTTGCGTATGATTGCAATATCACGTTGGACTATAAACGCCACACTGTTGATGTCAGTATGCGTTGGCTTTGGTAATACTTGAACAACTGATATTTTATGCTAAAAACGATGAAAAGAATACTGCTTGCACTGCTTGTATTATTGTTCATCCCGGCTTTGTTTTCAGATAATGGAACAGGCCAGTCAAACAAGGAGTGGCGTCGAAGCGCATTAAACCGGCCTCGTCGCATCTTTATGAACAACGACGGGAATGACCCGATCAAGTATGCGGTCGAGGCATCCAGGGAAGGGCTGCTTAAAAAAAGGACCCAGGCACTGGCCAATACGCAAGTGGACGCCCTGGCATATTGCACCTTCTGCGCCGGGTTCGGCAATTTCACTCATTTCACCAAGGTCGGCAATATATTCACCACCACGGAACCGCCATTCCAGACCAACAAAACAAAAGATTTTTTGGCGGCCGGCATTGATCCGCTGCGCACGATGATCGAGTTCATGCATGCCAGCAACAAGGAGTGTTTCTGGTCCATGCGCATGAATGACACACATGATGGCGGACGGAGGCCGGAAACCCAGGGCCCCGTTCTTTTCAGGAACAATCCCCTAAAGCAAAGCCACCCGGAATGGCTGATGGGCGGGCCGGACGAGAAACCGTCACGTCCCTCCTGGTCAGCGGTGAACTACGGCGTGGCGGAAATCCGCGATCTTGCATTTCGTTTCTTTGAGGAAGTGTGTCAGGATTATGATGTGGACGGGGTGGAAATGGATTTTTTTCGCCACCCGGTTTTCTTCAAAGCCACAACCGACCGCAAGTCCGTGACCCAGCTTGAGCGCGATCAGATGACCGAATTGATGGCGGGCATTCGCAAAATGACCGACGCGGCAGGCCGCAAACGTGGACGCCCCATCCTTGTCGCAGTACGCGTGCCCGATTCCGCGGAATACTGCAAGGCCATCGGCTTGGATATGGAGAAGTGGCTGGCCGACGATCTGATCGATATTCTGGTGATGAGCGGATATTTCCAAATTAATGATTGGGAGTATAGTGTCGCCCTGGCAAAAAAATATGGAGTAAAGGCGTATGCCTCGCTGGACGAATCCCGTGTCACTGATCCGATAGCCATGCAAAGACGCAAGACCGACATGGCATATCGCGGGCGCGCATTGAACGCCCTGGATGCCGGAATGGAAGGCGTCTATTTGTTCAACATGTTTGACCCCAGCCGCAATATATGGAACGAACTCAATTCACCGGAAATAATGAAAAAACTCGACAGGGATTACTTCGCGTCAATTCGCGGGGAGCGGGATGCCGCGGGCGGGAATCTAAGTTATAAGAATTTTGTGACAACCGAACTGTTCGCGCCAAACGCAGCGAGATTAATCCGACCGGGGAAAAATGAAACTGTTCGCCTGCGCATCGGCGAGAAACTGACGGAGTCCCCGGACGCCACGCCGAAATTACACCTCATGTTTGCGCAATCGTTCGATCCGCAAAAAATCACCGTTATCATAAACGGAAAGAAGCATGACAAAAAATTGAGCCTGAAAGAGGCGGAAAACCCAGCCGTTGCGAATAAACATTTCAAAAGCGGCTGGGAAATGGTTTTGGATGTTGATGCATCACAATATAAGAGGGGCCATAACAATATTACTGTCACACTCGACAAGTCAGTTCGTAAACCAATTATCTGGTCCGATATAATTTTGGAAATACGTAATTCCCCATCGTTATAGTTTTCAGGGCATTTTGAAAAATCAAAAAATAACATGAAATCATTGAGAAACTCACGCGGAGGGTTCCTCATCTCTGCGTTCTCCGCGCTTCCACATGAGACATGGTTTTTTAAAGTAAGCATTATATAACTGATGTTACGCGGAAGCCCAAGAATGGAGGTTTTGGAGGGCATGCGCAGAGGATTTGATGAGCAGTTTTGATTTTAGTGCGAAATGATTGATATGGTATTTTATCTTGAAGCAT
>JAISGL010000285.1 GCA_031263125.1 Opitutaceae bacterium
CATCACGGCTCCTCCGCACTCTCCGAATTCCGCCTCGCCAAACTCCGCCAGGACCTCGCCGCCACCGGCATCCCCGTCGAACGCGTCACCGCGCAATTCATCCACGTCGCGGAACTCGCCGACCCCGCCGACCCCGCCGCCACCACGCTTCCGCCCGCCAAACAGGCCGTCCTCGAAAAACTCCTCACCTACGGCCCGACTCGCGCGGCCACCACGCACACCGGATTCCTGCAAATCACCGCCCCGCGTCCCGGCACCATCTCCCCGTGGTCATCCAAGGCCACCGACATCGCGCACATCTGCGGACTCACCGCCATCAAACGCATCGAGCGCGCCATTGCCTACACTTTCACATTCGCCCCCGGCACAGCCGCGTCATTTCGCATACCGCATACCGCATTCCGCATTTTCTCCGACCGCATGACGCAGGCCGTCTTCGACGACCTCGACGCGCTCTCCGTCCTCTTCTCGCGCGAAAAACCACGCCCGCTCACCACCATCCCCGTCCTCGCGCGAGGCCGCGCCGCCCTCGCCGAGGCCAACCGCGCGCTCGGCCTCGCCCTCGCCGACGACGAAATCGACTACCTCGCCAACGCCTTCACCACCCTCAAACGCGACCCCAACGACATCGAACTCATGATGTTTGCGCAGGCCAACTCCGAGCACTGCCGCCACAAAATCTTCAACGCCACCTGGGACATCGACGGCCACCCGCGGGACCGCTCCCTGTTCCAAATGATAAAAAACACCCACCAGCTCCACGGCGACGGCATCCTCTCCGCCTACAAGGACAACGCCGCCGTCTTCGAAGGCCACCGCGCCGGACGCTTCCACCCCGACGCCGCCACCGGCGAATACACCGCGCACGCGCAGGACATCCACATCCTCTGCAAAGTCGAAACGCACAACCACCCCACCGCCATCTCGCCGTTCCCCGGCGCCGCGACCGGCAGCGGCGGCGAAATCCGCGACGAAGGCGCCACCGGTCGCGGCTCCAAACCCAAGGCCGGCCTCACCGGTTTCACCGTCTCCAACCTCAGAATACCCGGCGCCCTCCAGCCCTGGGAAACCGCCACCGCCGCCGTCGGCAAACCCGGCCGCATCGCCAGCGCCCTCGACATCATGATCGAAGGCCCCCTCGGCGGCGCGGCCTTCAACAACGAATTCGGCCGTCCCAACATCAACGGATATTTCAGGACATTTGAACAGGAGGTGCCGGTGGCGGAGGAAATTACGAATGACAAATTACGAATTACGAATGAACAACCCGGCAATCCCGCCGCCGCCGCCGCTGCCGCCGGCTCCTCCGGCAATCCGTCATTCGTCATCCGTCATTCGTCATTGCCCGGCGGCGGTTCCGCCACCGTCGAACTTCGCGGCTATCACAAACCCATCATGCTCGCCGGCGGCCTTGGGAACATCCGCGCCGACCACATCAGAAAAGGCGCCATCAACCCCGGCGACCACCTCGTTGTCCTCGGCGGCCCCGCCATGTTGATCGGCCTCGGCGGCGGCGCGGCCAGCTCGATGGCCAGCGGACACGGCAGCGAAGACCTCGACTTCGCCAGCGTGCAACGCGACAACGCCGAAATGCAACGCCGCTGCCAGGAAGTCATCGACCGCTGCTGGGCGCTCGGCCCCGAAAACCCCATCGCCTTCATCCACGACGTCGGCGCCGGCGGCATCTCCAACGCCCTCCCCGAACTCGTCAGCGACGGCGGCCGCGGCGGCCGCTTCGACCTCCGCAAAATCCCCAACGACGAACCCGGCATGTCGCCCCTCGAAATCTGGTGCAACGAATCCCAGGAACGCTACGTCCTCGCCATCCCCGCCGCCCGCCTCGAAACCTTCCAGGCCCTCTGCGAGCGCGAACGCTGCCCCTGCGCCATCGTCGGCGCCGCCACCGCCGAGAAACGCCTCGTCCTCGACGACCCGCATTTCAACAACACCCCCATCGACATGCCCCTCGACGTGCTGCTCGGCAAACCCCCGCGCATGCACCGCTCCGAAAAAACCCTCGCCCGCCCGCAACACCCCCTCGACCCCGGCGCCACCACCCTCGCCGAAGCCGCGCGCCGCATCCTCGCGCACCCCGCCGTCGCCGACAAAACCTTCCTCATCACCATCGGCGACCGCACCGTCACCGGCCTCATTGCCCGCGACCAGATGGTCGGCCCCTGGCAGGTGCCCGTCGCCGATTGCGGCGTCACCGCCGCCTCGTTCGACACCTGCGCCGGCGAAGCCATGTCGATGGGCGAGCGCACGCCCGTCGCCGTCAACAACGCCCCCGCCTCCGCGCGCCTCGCCGTCGGCGAAGCCCTCACCAACCTCGCCGCCGCGCACATCCCCGACCTCGGCCGCGTCAACCTCTCCGCCAACTGGATGGCCGCCCCCGCCGTCCCCGGCGACGCCGCCGACCTCTACGCCGCCGTCCGCGCCGTCGGCATGGAACTCTGCCCCGCCCTCGGCATCACCATCCCCGTCGGCAAAGACTCCATGAGCATGTCCACCGTGTGGCGGGACAACGATCAGCAAAAACGCGTCACCGCCCCCGTCTCGCTCATCGTCTCGGCCTTCGCCCCCGTCGCCGACATCCGCAAAACCCTCACCCCGCAACTCATCACCGCCGAAGACGCCGGTGGCGAAACCGCGCTCATCCTCATCGACCTAGGACGCGGCAAAAACCGCCTCGGCGGCAGCATCCTCGCGCAAACCCTCTCACAAATGGGCGCCGCCACGCCCGACGTCGACGACCCCGCCGACCTGAAAAATTTCTGGAACGTCATCCAGCAACTCAACGCCGCCGGCAAAATCCTCGCCTACCACGACCGCAGCGACGGCGGCCTCTTCGCGACCATCACCGAAATGGCCTTCGCCGGAAACACGGGCGTGGACATCGACGCAGGGGCGTTGCTTGCGACGCCCTCCGCAAGCGACGCCGCCAAACCGGGCGTGGACATCGCCGCCGCACCATTCCCCTTCGCCCCGCTCTTCTCCGAGGAACTCGGCGCCGTCATCCAAATTCGCAACGCCGACCTCGACGCCGTGATGTCCGCCCTCCGCGAACACGGCCTCGAAACCTGCGCCCATCGCATTGGAAAACTGAACACGCTCAACGCCGTCCGCGTCCGCCAGTCCGGCGACCCCGACAGCCCCGGCAGCACTAGCCAGTCCGGCGACTCCGCCCACCCCGCCCGCGTTCTCCTTGATGAAACGTTGCCGAAACTCCGCGCCATCTGGAGCGACACCACCCGCCGCATCGCCGCTCTCCGCGACAACCCCGCCTGCGCCGAATCCGAATACCAGCTCAAACTCGACCCGGCAAACCCCGGCATCACGCCAAAAATCACCTTCGATTATGCGACGGATGAATCCACCACGGAGAACACGGAGGACACGGAG